>DATIQH010000312.1:0-12103 GCA_035471155.1 Nitrospiraceae bacterium
ACTCGCGCCAACGCCCGGCTCTTGGCCCTTTTCAGGGCCTCGACCACCTCACTCAGAAACACCACGTCGCCAGCCTCAGCCCGTCCTTTCTCCCACCCGCCCGCCTAGCCGCCTCCCGGCCCTGAAGCGCCGCTGCCGCCCCTTGCCAATCCGCCTTCCTGTGTCCTGCGCGTCCGTTCAGGTTTCTTCAGGAGGTGAATTCTGTGCGGCCTAGCTCAGGAGTGAACCTTGGCGCCCTGGCGCTAATGCTCGGCGTTGCGGTGCTGCTGAACATCGTCCTCAGCGCCGTCAATGGGTGGCGCGAGACGAAGGAATGGTCTGTGGGTGCGAGACTGCTCCAGATTGGTGCCACCATGGTGCCTGTCTTTGCGCTCTTCCGTTGGGTGATCGCGGAACGAGACGAAGGACATGCCGCTTGGGTGGAGCGCGCCAGAAAACTCGACCCCAAACTCCAGCCCCCGAGCCCTCGTCCGTTCTCAGAATCGATACGATGGCCCCTTGGGTTTGCCATTCCCGGTTTGATTCTCGGCACACTACTCCTCAACGACCCGGCCCTCGGTCCTGTTCTCGGAGTCCTGAGTTTCCTCACTCTGCCTTTCGCGGGCGGAATCCTCGGGCTCCATCTGTCACCGGAACATCGCGACGAGCGGGCGTTCAATCAGAGGGTGGCTGAGGTTCACCGGCTCGCGCGTCGCGACGAGGAAGAAAGGTACCGGGAGGACCGCCTCGGTGGAGACCCGCGACGCACTCAGGCCGAGTGGCGTCAACGCGCCTACGAGGCGTTGACATGGTGGTCCATCGAGGGAGCACGACTCAACAGCGATCCGGCATATCTTGAAGCAATGGTTCGCGGCGGGCGATCCCGGAACTGCCCACCGCTCGAAGAAGCGCTCGCTCGATACCGGAACCCGGACGATCCCTGTGCAACGAAAGAACGGGCGCTTCATGTCGCGACCTGGATCGTCGCGACGTTGCCTGATCTTCTAGCAGAGCATGCGACGAGGGGAGAGGAGCGGACCGCTGGTGGACTGACTCAGATCCTCCGTCTCCACCACCGGCGGGACATCTTCCTCCATGAGGAGACCAACGAGTACTTCATGCGACGAACAATCGAGAAGATCGCGGAGGAATCGCCCGAAGGGCTGGTCGCTCGCCTACTGAACCAGTACGGATCGGTGGTACGAGCAAGGCTTGAAGCTGCTCGCAGGATCGAAGATCTCGCACGACGATACCCGGCAGCGGAGCGTGAAGACTTCATCCGTCGTGCGACGAACGGAGTCGATGCGATGTTGAACAGGTGGATGGAGAAGCGCGCGACCGAGGTCTGAGCCTGAAGAAAAACGCTCCTGCCTAGAATGGCGGGAGCGTGTCGGTGGGTGGCCTGAGGCTTTTCGCCTCGTTGACCCAATGTTCCTTCCAGAGTGTCCAGAACTCGATCGCCGATCCAGTGCTGACGAACTCTCGGCCTGGCCGTCCGTCGAGCATCGGCTCGTCCCGCCCATTCAGGGCGATGAGGTGCGAGTCGGCCATCGTTTGCATGTCTTGGCAGAAAAGGAGAAGTCCCTCTTCCACCGTTAGCCTCTTCGACTGGTCCATTTCGGTTCCTTTCGGCGCGGGGGCTGAAGGGGAGTCCTGCAGGAGAGAGATTCTGAGGGTTGGATCGAAGGAGATAGATGGTGGAACGTAGCACTCTAGCGCAATCACTGTAACTTGTCAAGGGCCAACATCTTACGTGGCGGCATATGAGCTTTAGGGACGAGACCCCAACGCAGGCATTCTGGCGCGTCGCGAACAGGTTCGAGCCGGAGGGGTACCGGCTTGGCGTCGATCCGGAGTTCGAGGCGATACTCCTCGATCCAGATCAGCGGTTTCGAGGGCTCTATGTCATTGGGCACCCCGGAACAGGCAAGACGACGCTGCTCCAAAACCTCATGCTGCAGGATCTCCAGGCCGGTCACGGGTTTGCTCTTATCTCCCCAGAACAGGAGACGTTCACGGAGCAGGTCCTCCCGTTCATTCCGCCCGCTCGTCGTGAGGATGTCATCTATCTCAATCCGCTCGATCTCGATCGACCGATCCCGTTCAATCCACTCCACGTTACACCGGGCACGGACCTCGATGCTCAGGCGTCCCACACCCTCAGCATTCTGAGGCGCATCTTCGAGGACAACTCCGCGGCCACACCCCGAATGAACGCGATCCTCCGGCACGTGATACGAACCCTGCTGCTCCGCTCCGGGTCAACACTCCTCGATGCAATTCCCCTGTGCACCGACCCTACCTTTCGGGCCAAGGTTCTCTCGGAGATTGATGACGAGGATCTGACGCGATTCTGGGACTCGGTCTACCCGACCTTCGGCAGGGATGCCTACCTGACGCTCTTTAATCGGCTCGACTCCGTTCTCTCCTCTCGGTACGTCCGGGCGGTACTGTGCACACCGGGTGCCTGCCTCGACCTTCGCGGGGCGATGGAGAGCGGGAAGATTCTCCTCGTGAACCTTCCGGATGGGTTGATCGGTGAGGATGCGGCGCTGATCATTGGTCAACTCGTCGTTGCCAAGCTCCAACTCGCCTCATTGTCCCGGGCAGACATGTCGATTGAGGAGCGTCGGCCGTTCTACGTCTACATCGACGAGTTCCATACCTTCTGCAATACGGCAGTTACTTCCTACGGCAAGATGCTCACGCGCGGACGCAAGTACCGCGCGCCTCTGATTCTTGCGCACCAGCAGCTTGGCAGCATCTCACAAGAGGTGCTCAAGGACATCTTTGGCACCGTTTCAACGATCGTTGCCTTCGCCGTCGACGACAATGACGCGCGTCGGCTCGCACGTGAAATGGGATTGAAGAGGCACCACTCCCTTCGCCACCTTGCTGTCGGTACTGCGTATTGCAGGAGCGGCGGGCGCCTTACGGGGCTACTCACGGATCACCCCGCGACTGGTGGGTCGGCGCGCGCCATGAAGGAAGTGATTGCGAACTCGCGGCGGAAGTACGGAGTCATGGTGAGCGGACAGTCCCGCGAGGGACCTACGTCGGCACCACCGGGCCACTCCTCGCCGGGCATCGATGACCTTGACCCCGGCAATCCCTTTTCGTGACGGCTCCGATTGTTTTGACCGCGCGAGACATCGATCTCATGGAGTCGCTCGCCACTTACCGCTACCTCTCAACGCCTCAAGTCCAACGTCTTCACTTCCCCTCCGCCCAGACTGCGTTGCGGCGTCTCCGACGACTCAGCGAAGCTGGCCTCCTCTCGACGTTTCGCTCTCCAGCCTGCACCGACCGAATCGCCACGATCACACCCCTAGGCTCCGAGGTTCTCTCTGAGCGACTTGGTAGACCCATAGTCCTTGATGGGAAAGGGCCGAGGAGAACCCTCCCGAAGGACTATCTCTTTCTGCTGCACTTCCTCGCGGTGTCGGACTTCCGCATCACCCTCACTCGTGCCTGCGCAGCGCGAAATGACCTGAGTTTGCTCGGATTCATCCCCGAGCACCGAACCGAGCGGTCCTCCACCGGCACGATCCGGAAGTACATCGGCGACCGGGTTGCCGACGGAAGCGGCTCTCATCGGGTGATTACCCACGCCCCCGACGGGGTCTTCGCGCTTGCTCACGCCGGCCGCGCGGCGCTCTTCTTTCTGGAGATTGATCGCGGGACCGAGGTAATCTCTAACCCTGAGAAGGGATTTCTGAGAATGGTGAGGTTCTACCTCACTTACCTGCGAGATGGTGGGTACCAGCGGTATCGGGAAGACTTTGGGGTCGAGGCGCCGTTCAGGGGCTTTCGGACGTTGGTTGTCTCGACGACGGCCGCGCGACTCCAGAACATCAGGAAATCCTGCGGGCGGGTCGCGTTCGATCAGCCGCGCGCCAAACGCTTCGTCTGGCTAAGCGATGCTCAAGCGAGCACCGATCCGGACGTGCTGTCACGACGCTGGACGCCGCTTGAACCTGACGACGACTGCAAATACTCTATTATCCAGCCCTGCGCGTGATACCGTCAGCGTCGAGCCTTCTCGGCTGGTCGTGGGGCCCAACTTGGACTTGAGAGGAAAGGGGTTCACTCTTGGCGTCGCTGCTAGAGCAGTACCCGATTTCCGATTTTGTAGACTGGCAAAGGCAGAAGACGCTGGTCCTCAACCCCCACTTCCAGCGGCGCGACATCTGGACCGCGGCAGCTCAGACCTACCTCATCGACACAATCCTGCGGCAGATGCCCATACCGAAGATATATCTCCGCACGAAGATCCATTCGAAGACTCGGAAGACGATCCGTGAGGTCGTCGACGGTCAGCAGCGATTGCGTGCAATCCTTGCATTCGTCGATGGTAGCCTCCGACTCGGCAAACATGCTCGCGAGTTCAACCGCAAGTCATTTGCTGAACTTTCCGAAGCGCAGCAGCTACAGTTCCTGGACTACAGGCTCGCTACGTCCCAAAGTGGTTTCCCACAATCCACGCTAGACTGTGAGCCGCTGCAGTAAGAGTCAGGACGACAAGAATCACTCGCTTTCTAGGCAAGCCCTCAATGCCGTACAAGCTCTGAGCTACCAGAAGAGCGATTGGTATCATGCCTGGCGCGAAAAGATTCCAATCGTTGTAAACACCAAGCTGGGCTCTCCAAATCGCGATAAACACAAGCATCGAGATGGTTGCAACCTGTAGGAACCGCGAATAAGGGTCATCGCCCAGCCGGCGAAAGTACGCAAGCGCTGGAAGAACCACGATGACGGGCAAGAGAAGGAGAATCACGTTCAGCAGCCCCCCGAAGTACCTGACTTGGAGCGGAGCAATGTACCGGGCATAGTGGCCGCCCATACCGGAGACATGACTCGAATCCAAGAGCCGCTGAATCGGGAGGCCGTGGAAGTGGAAGAACACCAGGACGCCGACAAGCGGTAGCGCGAGTGCCGCCATGCTCCAGAGCCCGGCGGAAAGTTCCCGCCGGCGCAGTGATCGGAGCAAGAGGTATAACCAGGATGGGAGCAACCAGCCAGCCAGCAGATGAAATGCGATCGCAGCAGACAGTACGATTGTGGGCACCCAAAGAGGTGTCTCCTTTAACAGATGTGAACGCGCGCACACGATGTACAGGAGAATAAGACTTGCCACCAAGGTGTAGTTCTCCACGTCTCCGAAGAAAACCTGAAGATAGCCGCCAGCAAGTACCATCCCCACGAAAGTGACCCGTGCTCCGGGCGCGAGGCTTCCCGACATTCGGCAGAGGATGAGTAGGAAGACACCGCCCGACAGCGCGGAGAGCACCTTGTATGTCTCAGCTACCGACCAGCCGAACATGCGGCTGGCGTGAAGGTACACGCGAGAGTGAATGAACAACTCCAGCATTTCATCGTGTGTCACGTGGGCGCCGTGGCTGGCAACATCGCGAGGAATCTTCTCGAGCAAGGCGGTCCCATCGGGATTCAACGTATTGCTGCCTAGAAGGAAGAAGATTGCTGCGCCCAGCGCGGCGAGGAGTAGTGCTAGGGGCCATTCGGTCAGCGCCTCAGGGTGAGCCTTCTGCGGGATTCTTCGCGGCGACTCCGAAGCGGGCAGCCTGAGCGCGTAAGTCCAGAAGGCCGCGAAGAGAAGTATGGATCCCAGGATTCCGACATGGCGAAGCTGATTAACGCCAAAGAAGCGGCTGGGACTAGTGGCGATCCCAATGAGATACCCAAGCTGAAGGAGCGCGATCGTAGCCAGGTAGACCGTGGTTTCGGCCCTAGTGCCGACGGGGCCACGGCCCGCTCCGTTGAGAACAGTGTGCATGCAAGGATTGTGGTCGACCAGTTCCCTGTTCAGGTCGCCACCTCAGGGAGACTCTGATCCGGTGTGCCAGGTAGCCGCGTAGGCTGGACCCACAGGATCCAGATTCCGAGTATCAGCACAAATGAAGCAGCGCCGACCCAGATGGGAGGATGCCCTGGGGCAAATCTGACTAGGGCTTGCATGACCAGCAGTGAACACGCACCGGCGCGAAGACTGGGGGTGGCAATGCGTCGGTGCAACACCAAGAGGGACGGCGCCACGGCGGAGGCGTACGAGTAGACCATGACCCTAGGGGAAAGAAGAAACCACAAGAGTAATGCGGTGATGACCCGGTCCATCGCATGAGGAGAAGCCCAAGCGCGCCTGAGGGCCCGGGAGCTTCCCAAGAGCAAGGCAATGACGAAGAGTAGGTACAACGCAGGCGCAACCCACGACGTGTGCGGAGCGGAAGCCACAATAGGAGAGAGCGCCCAATCGAGCACTCCCAGCGCACTAGGATTGACGTCTGGAAGCGGTCGATCGCCGCTCACGGAGTGGACCATAGCACTAATCCAGGAACCGAAAGAAGGAAGAGGAAGCAGGACGAGCAATCCGAGGATGACAACACCCGTTATCATCGGAAGGATCCTGGACCGGACGGAGGTTTGCGGAGTCAAAAAAAGGAGTAAGAAGAGAATAGGATACACCTTGAACACGGAGGCGAACGCAATCAGGGTCGCGGAGACCCAATATCGACCCCGAAGGTATCCGAGGACTCCAAGCCACAGAAGCATTGCTTCAACAAGTGCGATGTTGCCTGTGCGCAAGTCCCAGAGAAGCGCTACGTCAAATCCGAACAGCGCAATGGGAATGTACAGATAGAGGCTCATTCCCGTTTTCCGAACAAATTCCCTCCACCAGATCCACAGCAGGCTCAGGGCGAGAATGCATTTTAGGCCAAGCCATAGCAGACTGGCATGTTCCAGGGACAGGTGGGATAGGGGTAGAAACGGCGATAGAGCGACGGGCGGGTACAGGAATGGCAACTCGACTTGCCGGCCGGCGACGGCTGAAAGCGACCCAAGATCATAGGGGTTCAAACCTGACCGGACGGCGCTTGCAGCAAAGTAGTAAGTCTCAAAGTCCCACTGCTGAGAGGCTCCAAGAGTAACGTAGACAACGGCCAAGCCAATGGTCGCCGCAACCACGCCGGCTCGAAGCAGTGCCCCCGGCTGAACCCCGCCGCGCAGCAGCGATGGAATCAGGGATGTCCCCCTTCATCTTGCTGTGAACCCCGAAGCGTGAGATAGAGTCGTGATCCCCCCGGAAGAACCATAGGGCCCTCAAATCCCGGTATTGGTCTGAAAGCGTCCACCACGTTAACCCACTCAGCATCCCCATCAGAGGCATTCCTGCCACGAGCATCGCTCGACAGAAGAATTCCAACTGTATCGTGACTCGACGTCACGGCCGGCAGTGAACCCCACATCGGTAAGAGGAGGGCGGGGCGATCAAGGTGCCAGGCGGCCCAGTCCGGGATGTCCGTCAATAACAGCGCCTGGTCCGGCCAGTGGCTCGCAAGTGGATGCAGCGCTTGGGCAAGCTCGTTAGGGAGGGGAGGAAATCGACGCCCAGCATCCGCACGCTGAAAGGCGACGACTGCTGCGCGCTCAGCAATCATCAACGCGAGCAGAAGGAAGACAAATCGCCGCGACCGCAGCCTCGATACCGCGCCTCCCGCAACTACGCCAAGCAGGATGCATGCAATGGGGACTACTGGTACGAGAAATCTTGGGCTTCGCTCCAGCGCGGAAAGGACACCAATCTGAACTGGAATGGCTAGAAACAGTGCCATGCTTGCGGCGTCAGGCAGCTTGAAGTTACGGACCGGCTCCGTAATCACCTCCCGGCGAATACACACGAGAAACACCCCGGCAATCCCTAAACCGACCGCGATTGGTCCCAACCCGGAGAGAAGATCAACAACATACCCGGTCGCGTCCTTCACGTATCGGAAGGCGAATGCCACCGGATGGTTGAGCACATATTCCAAAGCTCCAGGGTATTCCCCCCCCATAATCCGAGCAGAAGAGTATCCAGGATATTCTCGTGTGTAGAGAAGCATCGGGTTTCCGCGAATCGGAGACATGGTTCCATGTTGCCTGGCGATGAACGCGAGCCAGGGGAGAATGGTCACACTGTACGTTAGCAAGAAGAGGCCCCCGCGACGCCAATTCGCCTCCCAGCGTTTCCTTACGGCTGGACGTGCGCTCCCCTCGAAGTGAGCCGTGCCTTGTGAGGAGATGATGGCAAGAAGCCAGAGTGGCAACATGAGTGCGGATTCCGCCCTCAGGTACCAAGCAAGCGCTCCAAGTATTCCTGCACCAGCAACCGCCATGAGCGACTGCCCCCGGAGGAGCAGACACCACACCGCGAGCGCCAGCGCAGTTGCGGGAACTTGGCTCATGCCCGGGTTATAGGAATCCAATAGGAGCGGGCACATGATGGCAATGCCGGCCGCGACTTTCCCAGCTGTTGCCGAGTGGAGCCTCCGGCCGAGGGAGTAGACCAACGCCACAACAAATGCGTGGCCGATCATCCCAAGTAGAAGGAAACCAAATGGAAGTGGGATGCCAATCCGAAGGAGTACTGCTCCCAGCGCAGCGAACAGTGGCATTCGCCAGTGCACGGGAAATGGTGGCCCAGCCTGAGCAAGGTGGACGGGATAGGTGTACAGGGAGGTCAGGCCCTCCCCCCGAACCAATTGCCTTGCCTCCTGAGCATAATCCCAGGCGTCGCTTTGGGGCGGAAATGACGGATGGAGGCAAACCAAATACCCAGCCGCTGCGACGAGACCGGCCATTCCCCACAGGGAGGCGGCACTCCAAGATGTGTGCGATCGAGGCTCAGTCGGCAATGTGTTCCCTTTCCGGGCCAGAGCCTTCATTGTATCCGGGGTCCAGTTTGAACACAGTGTCCCCACCAAACGTTGCAAGTGGTACCAGCGCTGGCTCAGTAGCGATCTGGCTCCGAAGCCTATCCGCCACGGGAACACTGTAGTCATCGTAGTGGACGACAATCAGTCTTGCCCCCATGCGCACCGCCGCGTCGAGGGCTGTGCTATCAGGGAACCCCTGCATCGCCGCACGAAAGTGTCGATACCGCTCTGACACGAATCCACTAACCCCATCGAGCCGGCGCTTTCCGTGGAAGAGCGCTACATACTGGCGGATCGCGTGGGTTGAGTTCTCGTCCTGATCTCGAGCGGGAACGGGCACTTCGAGAATTGGACGCGTTTCCGGCTGATGCGCCAGCCACTTGTAAACCTCTGGCATTGTCTCCGCCGTCGGGAGCTGAAGAACAGGGGTCGGCATCGGAACTGCGCATAGGACCGTAGTCCCAAACAGGATGGACGCAAGGAACCGCCACGCGACCCGATTCTGTGGGGCAATCGCTGCTTGCGCGCGACGGTAGCCGAGCCCGGCAAGGACAGTAAGCGCGAGCAACACGACGACTGCGAGCCTGCTGGGGGCACGCATCCCTGAAAGTCCCGGTATCACGTAGTACGTGATGGCGTAAGGCAGGGGAATCCAAGTCTGACGGCCCGCAATCTGGAGGATTGGCCCAAGGGAGAGAATGAACGCAGACAGTGCAAGAAGTAGGAAGTACCCCTCCATGCCAAGCGCTTGCGCACGCAGTCGGATTCGCCGTAGCATCCTGCGCTGAGATGGGGCGGAGGACCCTTGCGAGTCAGCACGCAGGCGCCCAATGAGTTCAGAAGCACCGATCGAACCGAGTATGACTGTAACCAGCCCTGGCCAGTAGGATTGCGACCCGGACGGAACATGTAGCAGACCTGTCATCACCGCCGAGGGATGCCACCGGAAATAGTCGAGAACATCCGCGGAGTAGAGGGCCGCCTCACCAAGAGTACGCTTGAACTCGGGCATTTCAATGTGTTGGAGGAAGTAGGGGAGGGTCACCGGAATCACCGCCAAGATCGCGACCACCGCGACGAACCCAAGCCGACGAGCGTCCAGTCGCGCCCCATTCATCGTCCCGGTCGTGATCGCGTAGGCGAAGAGGAGTCCGAGAGCGAGAGTCAGGTAGAATGCGTAGTACCATCCGAAGTACACCTGGGTGACGACTGCGGCCGCGACACCGACTGCATCTCGTACTCTCCTCTTCTCAAGGAATCGGAACGCGAAGAAGAGACCAAGGGGAAGCCACTGCATCTGCAGTTGGTTAAGAAGCTCCAGATTTGCCAGGCGATACGGACTGAAGGCGAATAGAAGTCCGCAGAGAAACGCGCCCAAACGTGGCACGCCGAAAACCCGGACCAGTCGGTACATAGCCCAGGCCGAGCTTGCGCAAGCGACGACTATCAGGAAATTGTACCCTGCAGCCACCGAGCCTGTTGCTACGTAGACCGGCGCTGCGGCCACACTCTCACCCAACAGATGGTCCATATAGGTGAGTGTTCTCGCCTCGGGGTGGAAAATAGGGGCGTTAAATACATGGAGTGGATCGCGCGCAAGAGCGTGCCAGTCCCAGCCCAAGAGAAAGGCCTGTAACCCTGGATCAAACAGGCCATTCGTGGACGGAATTGCGGAGAAGAAATGCGTCGCGAGGGGGGGGGTGAGGAATAGCGCCGCAAGCAAATACGCGGGAAAGACCCATCTCTTGGCTTGAAGCCACTCGCCCACACGACCTCCGCGGTTCCCAGTCATTTCCTCCGCGCAGGGTACCCACAATCGGTCACTCTGGGCCACTCTTTCAAGTGCGATCCGGACGATTTGGGAGGCGAACCGGCCACTCATGGAGCCCGAGGTGTCGAGGATGTACCGGGACTCCGGCGGTAACCAAAGTCGGGACGGGTCACGCGGAGATGTGCCCGTCCCCACCAGGCGTCCGAATCGTCCACTTCACCAGTGGTTTTTGCTCTCCAGCCTTGCGGCAAGGAACATGCCGGGAACGGCAAGGCCTATGCCCTACTTCAGGACGATGATCTTTCGCGAGATGCTCTTACCGAGTGCCTCAAGCCGATAGAAATACATGCCACTCGCGACGGTTCCACCGCTTGTGCTCCGTCCATCCCACCTTGCCACGTGCCGCCCTCGCGGTAGAACCTGGTCGATCAACGTCCGCACAAGCCGCCCATGAAGGTCAAATACCCGCAAACGGGCCTGGGCGGAGCGCGGAATACTGAATGCAATTGTCCCGGACGGGTTCATTGGGTTGGGGGTGCCGAGCTCAAGTGAGACATCCTCAGTAACGCGTTCGCTCTCAACAACGCGTCCGGGCATTGGCGCGGGGAGATCAATCCACAAATCACTGCCAACATAGTCCTCGAGCATCGCCCTCGCATGCTTCAGCAGCCCATAATCCGCGCAGCACAATTGCAGCTCCTGGATGTTGGCCCTGGCCGACCCACGATCGTTCAGCACTAGGGCGTTGCCGAATGCCATTTCGAGTAGTACGCTACCCTTATCGACCTGAGGCTCTTGAAGCACATCCTTGTAGGCGCTTGCAGCCGCTGCTGCGTCCCCTAACTTCAGCTCCATCCTCGGGAGTAACCGCTTCGCCATAAACCGGAGATTCGGCACCGCCGAGGCTTTCGCGAGCGTACGGAGCTTCATGATCGTCTCCGCTGCACCGCCGGCTTCCATTGCACGCGATACTAACGCGACAAGGGCGTTTACGCTGACCGGGTCGCTTGGGTAATTATCGACTATGTATTCAAAGGTTTCTAACGCGCCAGCGGCATCACCTCGCTCCATCCGCTGCACTGTCGCGTCGTACAAGTCGCTTGGCGACTGCAGGGCCGGTGCAGGCAGGTACCCCGGATAGATGAATGTCGGCCCCGCCGACGTCTCAAACACCGACAGAAACTCATTCGCCGCGAGTCCTGGAGATACTGCGCCGACAAACCGCGAGGCCATGGTATCTGGCTTGGTGTTTGCCCAGTAATTATACTTCGCGCTGATCGCGTTCGGCCCACCGTTCCAGACGAATACCGTGGTGGAATCGGCGCGCGAAAAGATGTTGTTCCGCCCAGCCGTGTTCGCGGTTGCGACAGTTCCACTCCCGAGGTTTGGATTCGCCGCATCCTGCGCCCGCACACCATAGTACCGGAAGTCAAGGACGTCGTTCCTGCCGTAACCGAAGGTCACATCCGACCCGCGCAGATCCGGATTAGCGCCTGGCCCCAAGCAGAACACGCCCACACCAACTCCGGTGATCCTATTCCCTCCAAGATATCCTTTCCCTGCGTATGCAAACACGACTCCATCGTCAATAGTCCCTGGGCTCAGCTCGGCGGAGTAGGGGAAGATGTTTTACCTGGGTTTG
>DATIQH010000313.1:0-3262 GCA_035471155.1 Nitrospiraceae bacterium
GTGAGGCACGACTCGTTCTGCTCCGAGGTAGGTCAGCGTGACGACGGAACCGCCGTCGGTCATTAAGGGCATGGCCGCCCTCGTTACAGCCACAAGGGAATAGGCGCTGACATCCAAGGCCATGGCGAAACCCTGGCGGGATGTATTGACAAACTGGCCTGTCAATTCTTCGCGCGGGGCGAAGGCCACCGAATGGACCAGAAAGTCGAGCGTGTCGACTTCTTTCTGCACGTTGTGTATCAAGGCGGCAATTTGGGTGTCGTCTCCGACATCGCAGGGAAAGGCTTTCGCGCCCGGCATGGTGGCAACGAGTTCCTCGACGTTTTCCCGTAACCGCTCATTTTGATAGTTGAAGATGAGCTGCGCCCCTTGGCCGGCTGCCGATTGGGCAATGGCCCAGGCGATACTATGTTTATTCGCCACGCCGATGATGAGTCCCTTTTTGCCGTCGAGTAACATGGTGTGCCCCTGTATAGGATGGTGAATAGTCTACCCGTGACCATGAAGCGCACAGGAGAAGAGGAAACCCGTGTGCCCCATACTTGGGCGGTGAAGATAGCACGATTTACTACGTGGTGCTAGGAAGACAATGAGGAGGGGCTAATTTGCCTTGGCAGCATTCGCTTTGAGCTGAGCCAACACTCTTGCTGCTTCAGGGGTGAAGTCATCCATCCGCTGGGCTTGAGCGATATCCAGCGCTTCGGAGGCAAGCAAGAGGGCCTCACTGTGGCGGCCGTTGGCGCAATAGCTCTTGGCCAGACTGAGCCTGGCGTTGACAGCCTGCGGTCCCTTCTGGAGTACATACTGGAGAAGCTTCTCGCCCTTTTCCCTGTCTCCCCCGAGCAGGGAGGGAAGCCTGATCAGGAACGTCCCTTTGGCAGAGAGGGCGTCAAGGTGCTCGGGTGCGAGTTCCAATGTCCGGTCGAGTTCTTTCATCATACGGCGGAAACCCATCACTGATGTGATGCTCAGTTCCCCATCGATCCGCATTAATTCGCCCAAATTACAGAACAGGGCAAAGTGCGCGTCAGCAGATCGATCGTCCAAGGCCACGGCTTGCTCCCCCAAAATCTGGCCTTTCTCGAAATGGCCGACTCGGCTGGTCCGGTCTTGAGTGACACGACCTTCATAGCATTCTTTCATTGCCTCGTGACTCAATAGCGGGGATGATTGTTGTGCCAGGAGGACAGTGGGACTTGCCAGGAGACAACAGATAAACAGACCAAGGAATATGTTCTTCATCTTCCTCTACGAGTTAAGGGGGACTCGACAGGTGGGATCTGCGTGATACGGCAATCCCAAATACCAATTCAGAATGGCGTGTATATCATAACTCGTGAGAAATTTACTACGGCTGACTCAGGCACTCTACCGCGATCGTTCCTTTCGTCGTATCTCGATCGGGCTTGTTCATCGCATTGCGCAATGCAATGAACACCGTAAGCATCCTTCGATATGAATAATGGGCATTCCGGCCGCTGGGATTGGGCAGGACAACAACGAGACAGCCTGCCAATGTCTCGTTTTGGAGTCCAAGACTGACTCGTCCAGTCCGGTGTTCTGGGAATAATGCGCGATAGATCGTGACGCCAAGCAGGGCGACTGTGTGAGGGCGATAGCGTTCCACTGTGGCGATAAGCCTCTTTCTGCCGGCCACATAGTCTTGCGGCTTGAGCACATCGATCCCTGCGCTGGGCCGTTGGATGATGTTTGTCAGGCCGAGTCCCCAATCCGGAAGACGCCAATCGTCTTGGTGAGTGAGTGGCTCCGGCACAAGCTTTGACTCGAACAAGAGCTTCCAGAAACGGTTCGAGTACCCGGCGAAGTGGTGTCCTGTAGCAGCAGAGCGAAGGCCGGGATTGATACCGACGAAGAGGACATGGATTCCCGGCCTAATGTGATCAGTAAGCCGTTGGCGCGTTCGAGATCTTTGTGATGGCCGCACGACGGTTCTCTTCATTGATTTTTACCGATGGATCGCCGGATTCTTCATTGTACGCGCTGCCATCTCCCGATAGGAGTGGAGTTTCGCCTAACCTCTGCTGCCCGTCTCGACCAGGATACGCCATCCAACATTGAGGCGGTTTAGCTGCCACCAGCAATTTCGCCACAGAAAAATTACAGTCACGCTAGTGGTGTATGGCCGGAGAGCATTCATAACAGATTGATATATCTAAAAAGGCATGAACACAGAGATACGGCATTAAGCTTGCTCACTCCTCACATCGAGTGCCGAAGGATGGCACAATCGTCAAACATCATATTAACGGAGGATGATTTATTATGAAGAGCATGTTGATGGCAATCATGGCAGTGGCAGTGGCAGTGACGTTCAGCGCTCCTGCCTTCGCGGGCGAGGAGAAGAAGGACGAGAAGAAGGGCGGCCACGTGGTTGTGTACGGCGAAGAGAAGGATAAGAAGAAGGATGGCAAGTTCACCGACACCTTCGGTGAAGAGAAGAAGGGCGAAAAGGGCGGCAAGTACACCGATACGTTCGGTGAAGAGAAGAAGAAAGACGAGAAGGGCAAGTAATCCCTTTTCTTTGGCGAGGCTAGTTGGCGTGAGGGGTCTCCTGCCCAGGCGGGAGGTCCCTCACGCGCCTTTACTACCTGTTACAGCCCTGAAGATAGACCGCTTGTAATCCCACGATCGACTTGGCATCCCTGATCGCGCCAGTCTCAATCATCCTGATCGTTTCCAACAGCGGCATTTCGACGACTTCAAGGACTTCGTCACGGTCGAGCTGCTGACGTCCTGTCGTCAACCCAATCGCCTTGTAGATGTGAATCACGTCGTCGGTGAACCCCGGCGCGGTGAAGATGCTCGAGAGAAGCTCGAGCTTGTCGGTTCGGGATCCGACTTCCTCTTCGAGTTCTCGTGCCGCGCAGACTCTGGGGTCCTCGCCAGGATGAAGTTTTCCCGCTGGGATTTCGTAGATGAATCCCCCTGCCGCATGGCGGAACTGCCTGATCAGGATGACCGTGCCATCGTCTTTCAGCGGGACGACCGCAGCCGCTCCAGGATGACGCACGACTTCCAAGTCGACCGTGAGGCCGTTGGGCAACGTAACGGTGTCAACATTCAAGTTCACAACGACGCCTGTATATATGTGCTTGCTATGCATGGGCTAGAGGCAAGGGGTGGAAAACTGAACACACGTCAGAGATCGATATCATCTCGGTTCTTCTAGCCTCTTGTCCATAACATCGTGCTGCGCAATGCTAGGCCTTGGGCCTCTTATAGAACGGTGGTTTCACAACAA
>DATIQH010000314.1:0-3335 GCA_035471155.1 Nitrospiraceae bacterium
ATTTGACCGCCGGATCATCCGTCTTGCAGTCCTTCAACGGATCGTAGTTCTCGTCGACCGGTTTCGAGCCGGTGGTGATCGAGCCGGCAGTTATGCCCTGTGTGATGGTGACATAATCGTGATTGTTCTGTTCAAAGTGCAGCACAGGGGCGTCAAGTGTGGCACTGAACTTCGTGAAAACCCCGATAAGCCCATTACCTGTATCGATCGGACCCTGACAGAACTGGACGTCGATCTTCATCGGATTGTCCTGGAACTTTTCCTGATGCTGGGCGGCCAGCAGCTTGTTGACGGGATCCTCCATCAGGTTGAGGACAACATCCCATCCCGTTAGCACGGCCTGATTCTGAAACATCTGGTCGAGCCGATTGTCTTTGGTTGGAGCGGTTCCGGCCGCGGCGCCGGCTGCAACGGCCATAACGGCGTTTTCGGAACTGGCAGCGGCCGCCAGCGCTCGCGGCCGGTGCGCGGGCGCTATGCTCCGGGTCACCACGTCGACGAGGAGCGCCACAACGCTGAACCTGAGCACGATGTTTACGGTCAGACCCGTAAAGCGGATGTTGCGATTCGTCTCCGTCGCAGGCAGACTGATCTTCCACGCGGAGAAGGGGGTAATTTTGCTGAAGTTCTCCGAGATTGAGCCGGTCTGGTCGCCAAACTGCGGCTGTCCGGTGGCAATGTTGTAATCGAAGGGTCCGAAGTGACGCTCGATGGTGTTGTAGGTCAGTGTCTTCCGCTGCGGATCCCGGTCTTCAAAAGGGTTGCCGTGGCAAGTGAGATTTACCAGGTAGTCACCGCTGTCGGTGGAAGCGATTCCTTCGATGCTGGCGGTGACCTTTTGCACCCGCACCATGGCATATTTGAAAAACTCTGTAGCGCTCGGCTGAATCAGGAATTCGTACATACCACCGCCGGTTAGCAGTGCGGCGGGTACTGCGTTGATGCGGTACTCGATCGGCTGGTCTACGGGGCTTGGCGGTGGATTGAACGCCGAGAGCGCGTTGACGATGTGGCTCTTCTGCTGCACCATCACCGTCAGGAGACTCGTCAGGTCGAAACGCGTCATGGGAGTCGGCGCGGCGAGCAGTTCGTACCCGACGGCCGCATCCTGGAGCACCAGCGTCTTGGCCAGCATCGCGAGAATCTGCTTCAGCTGGAACTGCACCTGCCCTGTCAGCCCGATCAGATCAACGCCGAGCGGGTCAGGAGCCGTGGTGTCCTGGAGGTGGAGCGCCGCCGTAAGGTCGCCCAACCGGTTGGCCTGAGCATTGTTGACGTCCTGGAGGCGCTTGTTATTGTACAGATCCATCAGAATCTGGCGTTGCTTTGATCGCGCCTCGAGTAACGCCTGACCCCGTAAGGCGAGAATTCGGAACGCCGCGCTCAGATTCGCCTTGGGTCCGGCCAGGTCAGTGGGTATAGTCGCCAGTGACGCATCGAAATTGATCAGGAACTCCTGCCATTCACGGGAGCTGGGAAGTTCAACTTCGCTTTGCAGGTTCGCAAGCGCCCGCGAGATACCCTGTAACGTCGTCACCTCAGTCTTGATGTCGGTGATGAGCTTCGATAGCGCAGTGAGAATGTTTACTACCTTCTGAACTTTCTGGAATGTCTCGCCGAGTGCCTTCACGGCGACGATGGCGTCGGCCGGAAGCGCCAGGCTCGTGCCTAGTGCGAACAGATCCGTCGCGATAGTGAAAACCGCCTTCGCAATCTCGTTCTCCTCAAACCTCGCCACGGCTGACCGGAACGCGTCGGCTGCCTGCTCGGTTGCAGTTTCCTGGTCGTCCACCAGAGTCTGAAGTTTGTCGATGTCGGTTATGCTCTGGTCGAATTCCTTCTGCTTCTGATCGACGATCTGTCCGTAGAAGCTGGCCATGTCACGCTGATTTTGCGCAGCCACCCCGAAGTACTTTGTCAGCAGGCTTCCCGTTGCCTTGATGTTTGCGTTGATGGCGTCGGCGTTTTGCGATGCAAGTTCCGCGAGCCTTTGGATCCCGATCTGTCTCTGAAAATCGAGGATTTCGGTGTTAAGCTGCTTCGCCAGCGAAACGGCGCCTTCCACCATGGGGCTATATGCAGAGTACGTCAGATATGGAACAGGAAGACCCTCAACAGCAAGGGTCCGCGCGACTCGGGCGAGATACAGCGCTCGCACACGGATTTCGTTCAGATCGGGATCAGCCGAGCTGTCGGGGATGAAGCTGGCGAGCCATTCGAGGTAGTCGCGCATCAATTCCCGCACGGCGTCGGCATTGGAGCCGCGTGAGTACAAAAGCGACTCCGCCGAGGCGAGGGAAAACTCCATGCTGTCGGACACCCGCAGCGCAACATCTTCTCCCGGCGCAGTGTGGAGATCGGACACCAGGGCGACCTGCAAACGGCCCGTGCCGGTATCCACGGTTGCGTCATCGAATACCAGTCCGTCGAGCGCTGTCCGATGCCTGGTTCCGTCCTGGAGAATTAGCGCACCGTACATATCACCGCAGTTCAGCCGCAGGTTGTCAAATCCGGCGGGAGTGAACTGGAGCACCGGGACAGTCGCCGACACTCCGGTGTCGATGATGTGGCTGATGATCGTCGGATGATCACCGGGTATTGCGACGGGCGCGGCGCCCGGCTGTAGCACGTGGCTGAAAACAGTAAAATTGATCACAGCGCTGGCATTGATCAACTGGATTTTGGACAGATCGACCCGTTCCTGGTATACGTCGATATTTGGCGTCGCAATCGTCGACAACCAGGAATCGCTGGTCTCCGGAAAGATTACCGGCCAGTTGGCTTGCGTGAGCCCAGTGAGCGCAACCTGCACACTCGAGCCATACTTTTGCAGAGCGGCGCCGTTGAACACTCGCTGGAGCAAAGCGGCCACAGGCGCCAGCGTCACCGGGTCCAGCAACGCCGCCAGCGGCATCAGATCGAATCCAGTCGCGACCACTTCGGTGAACTGCCCGAGAAACGTGCTTCCGCCAAGAGGCTTCGAGAATGCCGCGAAAATGCTGTTTCCGCCAATGCTCGGATCTGCCCAGTCGCCATTCTGCAGAGTGGCGGCCAGCTTTGCGTCGCCGCTCAGAATTCCGATGGTTCCCGTCGCGCTCGCGTAACCATGCTTGACGCCCGTATCCGTGGTCAACGGCGTCGTGTAGTACTGGAAGCTGAGCGCATCGAAACCTGTCAGCTTGCCGATGCCGCTGGCCCGCGTAAATGCATTTCTGAGTTCCGTGAACTCATCGGCAGCGTATGCGAACACCTGAAACAACTTGTCGCCAGCCCGGATACTGGAGACCCAATGTGTGCCGACCCTGGCAAAAGCGTCAAGGTACGCTCTCGCCTCA
>DATIQH010000315.1:0-3281 GCA_035471155.1 Nitrospiraceae bacterium
TATCGCGCTTACCGATGCCTCGGCATTTCTTCACCGCCGTCACACGCTTCTGAAGACCGAGCGACCTATGCACTTCGTGATCGATGGCGGCCTTAGACAGAAAGGTAAGACTGGTGGAAAACGGGGCGCGGCCAAAGCTCCCGAACATGGGCCTGGTGAAGACCGGCTGCGGCGTTGGAATAGAAGCGTTCGGATCTCCCATGGCAGCGGACATGGGGAATCCGCCCTTCAAGACGATTTCAGGCTTTACGCCGAAGAAGGCGGGCTTCCATAGCACGAGGTCCGCCAACTTGCCGACTTCGACAGAGCCCACTTCGTGCCCAATGCCGTGTGCGATCGCCGGATTGATCGTGTACTTTGCGATATAGCGGCGCACGCGGAAATTGTCGTTGGAGCCAGCCAGCTTGTCGGCCGCAGTTTGAGAAAGATGTCCACGCTGCACCTTCATTTTGTGCGCGGTCTGCCAGGTGCGAATAATGACTTCACCCACGCGCCCCATCGCCTGCGAGTCGGACGACATGATGCTGATCGCTCCCATATCGTGCAGGATATCCTCCGCCGCAATGGTCTCACGGCGAATGCGCGATTCGGCAAAGGCGATATCCTCCGGCACACGAGGATTTAAATGGTGACAGACCATGAGCATGTCGAGATGCTCGTCCATGGTGTTCACCGTAAACGGCATCGTAGGATTTGTCGACGAAGGCAACACATTGGCTTCACCACAGACCTTGATAATGTCGGGAGCGTGTCCCCCACCGGCGCCTTCCGTATGAAACGAATGGATGGTTCGCCCCTTAAACGCTTTGATCGTATCTTCGACAAATCCGGCTTCGTTCAATGTATCGGTGTGGATGGCAACTTGGACATCGAATTCTTCCGCGACATCTAGGCAGGTTGAAATCGCCGCCGGCGTGGTGCCCCAATCTTCATGCAACTTCAGTCCTATCGCCCCGGCCTCGACTTGTTCGCGCAGGCCTTCCGGCAGCGAAGAATTGCCTTTTCCGAGAAAGCCAAGGTTGATTGGAAACCCCTCCGCTGCTTCCAACATGCGATGGATGTTCCATGCGCCAGGCGTGCAGGTCGTGGCATTAGTCCCGGTGGCTGGGCCGGTGCCACCGCCGATCAATGTTGTCAACCCGTTCGCCAAGGCTTCATTGATGATCTGCGGGCAGATGAAATGGATGTGCGTATCGATTCCACCCGCTGTAATGATCTTGCCTTCCGCCGAGAGCACTTCGGTGCAGGCCCCGACCTCCATCCCTTTCGTCACGCCGTCCATCAAGTCGGGATTGCCGGCCTTGCCGATGCCGACGATGCGGCCGTCACGGATACCGATGTCCGCTTTCACGATACCCCACCAATCGATGATAATCGCGTTCGTGATAACCAAATCCAGCGCGCCCTTCGCGCGGGTGGCCGCCGGCGATTGGCCCATGCCGTCGCGGATAACCTTGCCGCCTCCAAACTTGGCCTCTTCACCGGGCACCGTCAGATCTCGCGTGATCTCGATCAGCAAATCCGTATCTGCCAGGCGAATGCGATCCCCCGCAGTCGGACCATACAAGTCAGCATATTGGCGTCTCGATAGCCTCATGCCTTCGCTCCCTTCGGGATGAAC
This sequence comes from Nitrospiraceae bacterium, assembly GCA_035471155.1. Classification (GTDB taxonomy): domain Bacteria; phylum Nitrospirota; class Nitrospiria; order Nitrospirales; family Nitrospiraceae; genus Palsa-1315. The sequence continues at coordinate 1,622 of DATIQH010000315.1, forward strand.
CCCAGATCTTTGGCCTTGGCCAGGGCTTGCTGTTTGACGTGAGGATCATCGAGCCGCCCATGCGTGAGCCCATTAATCCCATAGGCCACGCGATTGCCGCCTATCGAGACCAGCGTCACCCGCTTGTCCTCACCAGGCTCAAACCGCACCGCGGTTCCAGCCGGAACTTGCAACCGAAATCCATAGGCCCTCTCCCGATCGAACCGCAGCGCGCGATTCGCCTCGAAGAAATGACAATGCGATCCAACCTGAATCGGCCTGTCACCGGTATTGGCAACGAGGACCTCAACCGTCTGACGGTCTTTGAACGCAACAATGTCGCCCTCACCGAGGATGATTTGACCTGGAATAACGGCGGTAGACTGAATTGAAGCCTTCTTGGCCGCCCGACTCTTGACCCTCTGCTTCGTCGTTTTCCTCTTGGCTTTCTTCTTCATCGATTCACCTATCGAATCGGTTCATGGACCGTGACAAGCTTCGTCCCATCCGGGAACGTGCCCTCGACTTGTAATTCGGGGATCATCTCAGCCACGCCCGGCATCACATCCTTCTTCTTCAAGAGCGTGGCGCCATAGGTCATGAGGGCTGACACCGAGCGCCCGTCACGAATGCCTTCAAGAATTGCCGCTGTGATAAACGCGACCGCTTCCGGATGATTCAACTTCAATCCACGCGCCTTCCGTTCCTTAGCCAAATTCGCCGCAACATAGATCAGTAGCTTCTCCTGTTCTCTCGGTGTCAGATGCATGGCCCAACCTCGTCAAGGGTCAATGGTCTTTCGTCAATCGATGAGAGAGCCCCCGCCCACTCATCTGGACAGCGGCCAGAATAGTAACGGGTGGGCAGGATAGCTTCAACTGCGCCCATCGAGTGAGCACATTCTGATCGTGCGCACTCTGGGAGCAGTTGAAGTCATTCTGACCACCCCCTCCTCTCCCTTCTCTTTTCTATTCTCTTAAAAGAACGGGAAAGTGGTATGCGCGGGACGGCTAGGGTGGGCTCTACTGCGCGCATGGAACGAGCACATTCTTATCGTGCGCGTTCTGCGAGCAAGCAGCCCACCCTATGCCATTCCGCGCCCCCGCTACACCGTCAAATACTGCTTCACCTGCTCCGCGGTCAACTCATTACTCTTGCCCGACACCACCACCGCCCCTTTGGCCATCACCACATATTTCTCCGCCAAGCGCGCGGCAAAGTGGAGCCCCTGTTCGACCAACAAAATGGCAAACCGGCGCTGCTGTTTGAATCCAATGATGACATCTTCGATTTGATCTACGATCGAAGGTTGAATGCCTTCCGTTGGCTCATCGAGCAAGAGCAGCTTGGGATTCGACAAGATCGCGCGGCCGATCGCCAACTGCTGCTGTTCTCCGCCGCTCAGGACACCGCCCGGGCGATTGAGAATTTGCGTGAGCTTGGGAAAGAGGTGGTAGACTTCGTCGAACGCGGTCTTCTCGACCGTCCCGTTCGGCTTGTCCGACCTCGCCCAGAAGCCGAGCAGCAAATTCTCCCGAACCGTCAGATGAGGAAGGATCTCCCGGCCCTGCGGCACACAAGCCAGCCCACTGCGCGCTCGCTGGTCGGTCGGTGCCTTCGTGACATCCTTCCCATCGAACATCATCCGCCCCGATCTCGCAGGCAGAAGACCTGTCAGCAC
>DATIQH010000316.1:0-2005 GCA_035471155.1 Nitrospiraceae bacterium
GCATCACGCCTTCCTCCACCATTGTTGTTTTTCCTGGTATCAGCCATACCCCAACTGCTCTTTTCCCATCTAATTCTCCCAACTAATTGGGACACTCCCAATATCTTAGGAATTGATCTCCGCTGCTCTTTCGCCTCTCCAGGTTGAAACCGTCGAGGCTCGTCTTTCCACATCAATCACTTACGATATCCAGCTGATCGCGCAATCGATTTGGCATCACTGTTGCTGAATACCCGGTCATTAGACGAACACAAAGGAGTGGTGGAGATGATGCTCAAGATTACGAAGGTTCAAGAAAGCAGGCGCAACGTGCTCATCAAGCTCGAAGGGAAAATCACGGATCAGTGGGCCGCCCTCCTGGACGGGGAGTGCCGCTCGTATCTCCGACAGGAGAAAACCGTGCATTTGGATTGCTCCCATGTCGATTTCATTGATGCCCGAGGGGTTGAGATTCTGAATAGCCTTCCCCGGACGCAAGTCATCCTTATGAGCGTTCCCGGTTTTGTCACGGAGTTGCTGCAGATTGGAGACCGGTCATGAACGCAAACACTGCTACCTATGCTGAGTCTATGAGTCACAGTCCAGCGATCAGCGAGAGGTCGTCGGCTGCCACGTCGTCAGGTCTCGGGAAGGGCGAGCCCACGCTTCTTGCGAGGCTCAAGCGCGGTGACGAGGGAGCCTTTGACGAACTGGTGAATCAACACCACAGCGCGCTCATCCGAATCGCCATGGGCTATGTGGCTGATCGGGAAGTGGCTGAAGAAGTCGTGCAAGACACTTGGCTGGCGGTAATCGAAAGCCTGAACCGGTTCGAAGGCCGGTCGTCCCTTCGCACCTGGATCTGCGGGATTCTAATCCACAAAGCTAAGGATCGCGGCGTCCGCGAGAAGCGGCATACGACATTCTCGGCCTTCGAGTCCTGCGATGACGACAACGATGAGGCAGTCGATCCGTCTCGGTTCCAGCAGACAGGCGAATGGGCCGGACACTGGGCTTTCCCTCCTCAGCCCTGGGACAACCAGACGCCGGAGAAACTCTTGGCGTCGAAGCAGGCAGTGGACTGCATGCAGCGGGCGATCAAAGCCTTGCCGAGTACTTTAAAGGAAGTCCTGATTCTCCGCGATGTCGAAGGCGTGGATGCGAAGGAGGTCTGCGAAATGCTGACAATCACCGAAACGAATCTGTATGTACGGCTGCACCGGGCGAGGGAGCGGGTGAGAGTGGCGGTCGAGATCTATCTGGAAGGTCGGAAGCAGAATCTGTAAGGAACCTCGTAATCGGAGGACTCAGGGGTGACACCTCAAATTGGAAGGCCCCTGTATGAACGACCATCCTTCACAATGGGTTCCTAGCAGACTGACTTGCCGTGATGCCACGGATCGAGCCTCCGAGTATCTGGACGACCGCCTTCCCATCCTGACCAAAGTCCTGGTCGGCCTGCATCTCGCGTCCTGCGTTCACTGCCATACCTATTTAAAACAGATCGATCTAGTTTCCTCTGCGCTGCGGAGCCTCCCCAAGCTCCATCCCTCGCCATTGAATCGTCTTCGCCTAAGCGAGCGGATTGTGGCGCGCCACGCCGATTAGAGGGTCCCTTCCTTGCGATGGTTTTTCGCCTAGGACTGCCCATGGACGGGAACTCGTTATCCGTACTGGCGAACTCCACTATGAAGGGGACTCGCGCATGCATCTGAGGATGGCGTGTAAGGACGGGAGGGCTCGAGCGACTACGTGACAGTAGCGAAGAAGACAACCGGCAGCAAAAAGAGACTTAGTTGCCGAAATTTTAACCTCAGATCGAAGAAGGAGACGTGCCATGATCAGGACAGCCACCGCCACGATGCCAATGGAGAGAGATACCGATACCGCCGTGAGCGAGAAACTGCAGGCTTTGGGAACCTTCATGACTCGTTACGGTCTTGTGGTGGTCTTTGCCTGGATCGGGGCGATGAAGTTTTCCGCCTACGAAGCGAACGGCATTCAACCATTGGTGGCTAATAGCCCA
>DATIQH010000317.1:0-2040 GCA_035471155.1 Nitrospiraceae bacterium
CAGCTCCTCGTCGGCCTCGCCGACCACGATCACGTTGCGGCGCAGCGTGCCCTGCGCGAGCACGCGCTCGAGCGCGGTGATCAGCGCCGCCATGCCGCTCTTGGTGTCGCACGAGCCGCGCCCGTACACGCGGCCGTCGGCGACGCGCGGATCGAACGGCGGGATCTCCATGCCATCGACCGGCACGGTATCGAGGTGCGACGCGATCAGGATCGTCTCGCCGGCGTCGGCGACCGTGGCCTGGGCGATCACGGATGGTCGGTCCGGATCCCCCAGCAGCTCGGCGTCGAGGCCGAGGCGGCGGAGCTGCTGGACCGACCTACGAGCATTGGCCTAAGGCCTCGATCAGATCTCCTACCCTAATGGAAAGACAGGTCCATCGTCAACGACTTCAAGCCCGTGAAGGTCTACGCTTGGGCGGCCGTTGTCGTGCACTCGGCTTCCGATCTGGTTCAGCATTGATTTCCTTCATCCCCCAGTGGGCCCGCTTGCCTTTTTCCCGCTCGGATACAGCGAACAGGACGTGAAAGGGAGTTGCTCGTCTCGCACCCATTCCTGCCTGTCCAGTTCCCCAGGCCTCTCCTGCATCACGCAAGATCTCAAGAAAGGTTTCATACTCTTCTTCGTCATCGGGCAATACGCATCCTGCATCGGTGATGAGCAAAATATAGCCCTTGGCCGGCAGCCATTCCAGATCGGTTAAACACTCCTCCAAGGCATCCCAGTTGTGGCCGAAGTAGTCCGGAAAATCTAAGGCGCGGGCATGTTCGGTCAGCAGGCCGGCGGTGGTCTGACACTTGGTACCCTGGATCACTTTCAATGCGAAATCATTTGGTGGGCGCACCAGCGCTTCAGCGCGCTGCCCGGCCGTGACCACAAGCAATGAGGTCCAGGGTGGTTTCGTCGATTGGAGATTGGCCGTCAATGTGAGTGCGTGTTTGGAGGTCATGGTATCTCGTTTAATGGCATGAACGTTCGATAATGGTTATCGGTATAGTAGGCCTTGCCGGTATCTTGCTCGATGACGATCCGTTCCGCATCCCGCGGTCGGCCGCGCATTTTGGGATTCACGTCGTACTCGCGGTAGTGACCGAGAGGCAGCCGTCTTTCCCGATTCTGAAACGCTCTGCCACCGATATACCCGGGGAGAGCTTTGCCCTCACGTTGCTGAATTGCCTCCAGCAGGTCTTTGGCTTTCTGCGGGGGATCCTTCGCGACGCGAGGCAATTGTCGATTGAGGGGCGGTGTGGCATCGTGAAGGGCCGGCGCTGTGGATTGACCGGATTGAACGGAGGCCGAGGGTACGGCCGGTTCCGTCGACGAACTGGCGCTGGCAGTACCAGTGGGGCCGAACAGTAGTCCACCAAGGACGACGAGTATTCCATAGATCTTCCAGGTTCGATCCATAGTTTCGCATTCGAATCACGAAGCGAGAGAGCACAGTATGACCGTAGCACGCTCGCTCTTGGAGGATCAACGGGTGGGAGAGAAACGGGCTTCTGCTGTGTCAAAATGGTTTGCTCGTAGTCTGTGAGGCCGGGAATTGTTGCTATCGCTCATTTGCCGGCGTAGCATCCAACGTATTCATCCTGTTGCGCGGTCTTTTCCAGTTCGGCATCTCACGGCCACTGCTCGGGAAAGATCGGGCAAATACGTGGTCTTGCAGGCGAATGTGAGTCAACGAGGTAGAGGTTGGAATCCGCAGTGGACCGACTTGAGTTTGTGACAGTTGAAGGACTCCTGGCCTACGGGGAGTTGCTGGCGTCTCGCATTGCCGGTGAGGGAATTGCATTCCCGCCCATCCCGCCTTCCTCAGTCGATCGACCGCAGCGAACCCGTGCCGCCATGGAGAAGATCAGAGCGTTTGTGCAGCGTGCGGAAGAAGGATTTCCCGGGGCAGAGGAGTATCGGGCTACTCGTCGCGCGGTAATCGAACAGGGGTGCAGGGGTGATGAACTGGTGTTCTTTTCCGCTTGGAATGCTCTCCTTGCAGCAGGCGGATTGGCTCCACTCCTCCGCATGCCAATCAGGTCAGTGCAG
>DATIQH010000318.1:0-5834 GCA_035471155.1 Nitrospiraceae bacterium
CGATCGTGGGATCGACCGACAACAGGAGCGCGAAGAGGAGGGCGCTGCCGACGGCCAGCGCGAGATTCATGGCCGGCCCTGCCGCCGCGACAAGTGCCATATCGCGGCGTGGTTGGTGCATAAGGCGCGGGTCGATCGGGACCGGCTTGGCCCAGCCGAGGAAGAACCCTCCCGGCATCAACAGGCAGAGCAACGGTAGGATGACGGTTCCGAAGGGGTCGATGTGCGCCAGCGGATTCATCGTCAGTCGGCCCTGCAGTTTTGCAGTCGGGTCGCCGCACCGATTGGCGACCCAGCCGTGGGCGTATTCATGCAAGACCATGGCGAAGAGGAGCGGGAGAGCCATGTAGGAAATCGTGTGGAGGATTTGAGGCAAAGAGTTCATGCCGTCGTCTTTCTTAGTTCACCTGGGTAAATCGGCCTCGCTTGATTTGTATGAGGAAAACCGGGCGATTCAAGGACCCGTCCGGTCCAAACGTCGCCGGACCCGTAAGGGAGGAGAGGTCCGATTGTGTCAGCAGCTGGTCGCGTACAGTTTCGCCGGAGTCGGCGCCTTTTCGAACCGCATCGAGCACCAATTTCGCGGCATCGTAGCCCTGCACCGCAAAGAGTGTCGGGTTGGTTTCGAACCGCTTCTTGTATCGGGAAACAAAGTCCTGCACCGTTGGGGCGAGGCTGTCCACAAAGAAACCGTCGACGAACACTGCTCCATCGATCGACGAATCGTCCGTGCGGGCGAAATCCGGCGAGTTCCATCCATTCGTGCCCAGGAAAGGCACTTTCATATCGTGGAAGTTGAGTTGGGATGTAATGATACCGGCGTCGGCTGCGCGGCCTGGAATGAAGATGGCGTCGAAACCCGGCGTATAGAAGATTTTTTTGTCCAGCTTTGTCAGTTTCCCGGCCAGTTTCGTCTGATCAACCGGCACAGATAAGCCGTACCTCTTGAGGTCCTCCGCTTTCATGCGTTTGAGCTGTGCGCCCACATCGGCTTCTCCTTCTTTGTAGGACTCCACGGCGATGATTTCGCCCTCGTGTTGACGAACCTCTTGGGTGAAGAGCCGGGCCAGTTCACGGCCATACGTCGTGTCGGGATGGAGAATGCAGAATCGGCGGAAACCCTGTTCCTTGATGGCATAGGTCGCGATACGTTTGGCTTGCAGTTCATAGGTGAGCGCCGTGCTGAACACATAGTTGCCGAGTCGTCTGACGTTGGGGAGAGTTGCCGTCGGCGTGATCAGAGGTACGTGAGCCCGCTCGGCGAGTTCAGCCATGACCGGCAGATTTTTCGAGAGGAGCGGGCCGATCACGGCGAGAGGGCGATCGCTGTTCAGCAGTTCGGAGAAGTCGTCCAAGAATGAAGCCTGATCGGCTTCGAGATCTTTGACGATGAGACCGACCGACGGGCTGCCAGGCCGATCTCTATGGGCCTCGACGGCCAGCTGAACTCCACTGAGAACTTCAGCGGCAAAGGGAGCGAGTTTTCCTGAGAGCGGCAGAACACCTGCGATGAAAAATTGATTGGATTTTTGTTTGGTTTGGAGTGTGGCGAGGAGGTCCGAGGTTTTCGCCGCCTGCGGGTGGGTCGGAAAATTTACAAGAAATTGCTGGATTTGCTGGATAGCCTGGTGATCCTCCCCGCGGCTGATATAGAGGTCGATGAGCCGGAGGGACGCGAGATCGCCAGGAAAGTTGCGTGGAAAGGTGCTCCGGATTTGTTCGAGGGTTTTCTTGTCGGAGGTCTCGCTGGCCAGCTCCCGGATGCGTGCCCGCACGTCTTCTGCCTGGTCTTCGGTTCCCAAAGCCACTTCATCGAGCCACGCTTGAATGGCGCGGGTCGCGTCCTTTTTTTGCGCGTAGAACTCGCCGCTCAGTCTCAGGGCTTCGCGTTTGGTGCCGTCATTTTTTGACAGATTGCGCAAGCCGGTCAAGATCGGCAGCGCAAGGTCGAGGTTGCCCATCGCCGCATGGACCCGGGCCTGCATCAGCTTGCCTCGATCCGTCACCTCTGAGTTGGGAAACTCGGTTTGCAGCAGCAGCAGGTATTTCAAAGCCTCCCCATATTGCTTTGTGCTGTGCAAAGCGGCGCCGAGGAGCAGATAGGTGTCGTCGAGCAGTTCGGGTTTTGGAGAGGTGGCCAGAAAACGGCGGAGTGTGGTGACGGCTTCTTCACCCTGACCTGCGTCGATGAGACGCTTCGCTTGCTTCAGCGTTGGATGATTCGCCGGGCTCGCCGGTCCTGTTTCTGCATAAATGCGTGAATTGAACTCGAATCCCGTAACCGGCCAGAGTATGCTCCAGGCAAGGATCAGCGATAGGCACCAGCGTGCAAAAAGGGTATACGTATGATGTGAAGACAGCGATATCAACGGGCGGGCCATGAGCTCCTAGCAGGCTGACAGCTATATCGTTCGCACGTGACTACTATCGGAAACCCTCTGGGGTGTCAAGGTAAACTCCTCACCGCATTCGTTGTGTTCATCTGAGCGATTCGCTATCATGGCACAAATGATGTTACCCCCGCTGGCCGAGCGATACTTGAGCTGTCTCCGGGTAGAGGGTGGTCTTGCCGTCAATACCATCGAAGCCTACCGCCGCGATCTGATTAAATTCCATTCCTACTTGCATCGAGCCGGTGTCGCGCCGATTGGGCCTCTTGCGACAGAGACATTGACGGGATTTCTCCACTCCATGCGCGAGGCACGGTTGTCTCGTGCCTCCTCACTGCGGTGTCTCTCCACGATTCGAGGATGGCTCAAGTTTTTGATGCGCGAACGAATGATCGAAGAGAACCCAACCATCGGTCTCGCTCCGATATCGCGAGGCGTTCGACTGCCGAAAACACTGTCGCAGCGAGATGTCGACGCATTGTTGGATTTGGGGGCAGCTTCGACTCCAGAAGACTTGCGCAATCGCGCGATGCTGGAATTGCTCTATGCGACGGGGCTTCGTGTGTCGGAATTGGTGAGGGTTGAAATCGCGCTGGTGAATTTTGATGCCGGATATCTCAGGGTGACGGGCAAGGGGGCAAAGCAGCGTCTCGTGCCGATGGGTGAGAAGGCTCGGCAGCTGCTGCGGCAGTATGTGGAAGAGGCGCGGCCACGGCTTGTGAAGAAACGGGTTTCGCAATATGTGTTCGTGTCGAGGCGGGGTGGACCCTTGACGCGACAAGCCTTTTGGAAGTTGTTGCGTCGTCGCGCGCAGCGCGCCGGAATTAAGCAGGTCATTTCGCCGCACATGCTCCGGCATTCGTTTGCGACGCATCTGCTTGAAGGAGGCGCGGACCTTCGATCTGTTCAAGTAATGCTCGGCCATGCGAATATCGCGACGACGCAGATCTACACACATATTGAACGGGGACGTCTCAAGCGCGTGCATGACCGGTACTTTCCGCGAGTAGGCTGGGTCAAAGGCAAAAAGCGTCAGGAAGGAAACACCATGTCTATGAGCGAAGTCCGTAGCGGATGAAAACCGCAAGAAGAGTGCGAGATTCGATTGACAAGGACATATGGAGTTGGTAGCATCCGCCGAGGTTGCTAAGAAAATCGGGCGGATAGCTCAGTTGGGAGAGCGCTGCCCTTACAAGGCAGAGGTCACAGGTTCGATCCCTGTTCCGCCTACCAGCGTCGAATCTGGTTCACGGGGAACAGGGCAGATCATTGAACAGGAATTATGAAATTTTAGACGGGACAAACCGCTAGATATAGTCTTGTCACTCACATCTTCCGCTATACGTAGAGTTCAAGGGGCCGTCGTTCAGCTGGTTAGGACGCCAGATTGTCAATCTGGAGGTCGCGGGTTCAAATCCCGTCGGCCCCGCCATTTTCTCTGTGTCTGTTAGACTCCGTAGGCAGAGTCATAAGTATGTTCTAGAACCTGGAGAAGGTATCGCCGCATGTTTCAAACGGGTTTAATCGGACTGGTGGGCTCACTCGGCGCGGTTTCAAAAATTGTGCTCTTGGTCCTCTTCGTCTTCTCCGTCATCTCATGGGCCGTTATTTTCTCAAAATGGCGAGCCTTTAGCGTAGCTGACCGCGAGGATAAGCGGTTCTTGGCACTGTTGGTGAAAACTCGAGATCTCGACGAACTGTATCGGCAGGTTCGTCGAATCGAAGGAAGTCCCAGTGCGGCTGTATTTGAAGGAGTGATGGAACGTGTGGGGGCTGAATGGGGTGACGGGAGGAATGGCGCCAGCGCGGGGCCGGTTGATCACCATGTCATAGAACGGGCAGCTTCTCATCTCGCGCAGAGCCAGCTCTCACGCCTCGAGACCTATCTTCCGTTCCTTGCCACGACGGGAAACATTACCCCGTTTGTCGGACTGCTTGGGACCGTGATGGGAATTATCGATGCGTTTCGTGAGATCGGCACCCAAGGGACTGCCAGTATTTCCGCTGTCGCGCCAGGCGTTGCGGAAGCGCTAGTCGCAACGGCAGCCGGTTTGTTCGCCGCTATCCCTGCGGTCATTGCCTATAACTACTTCCTCAGTCGGATTCGCCGCACGGCATTCCGGTTGGATTCGGTTACCATCGAGATTCTGTCATCCTTCTCGATTTCTTCATCGAAGAAGAAACCAGTTCCAGTCGGAGTGCAAGGATGACCCTGGAGTCCCGTCACCGCCGATTTCTGGCAGAGATCAACGTCATTCCTCTCGTCGATGTGGTCCTCGTCCTCTTGGTGATTTTCATGGTCACCGCGCCGATGTTATATCGCGGGATGGACATTAAACTACCGACTTCTGCTTCGAATACCATTAAACCCGATATGCGCACAGTGCTGACGATTGAAAAAGATCAACGACTGTATCTTGATAAAGATCCGGTCGGGGTCGCCCAGCTGGAACAGAAATTGAAGCTGTTGAAACGGGATCATCCCGATGTGTCGCTCTATCTCAGGGCGGATCGCGAGGTGCCCTACGGCGTCGTGGTGCAAGTCATGGACGGCGTCAAGAAAGCCGGAATCGAAAAAATAGGGATGGTCACGGAGCCGGTCGGTCCCGAGCATGTAGGGTCTCCACAAGCTCCACGTCTCCCGTCGCGAAAAAGTTGATGCAATCTGTTCGAGAGGGTCTCAGTGATGATGGCGTCCCAGGCATCGCTCCTGCCAGGCATGGGGTTCGATCAGGGCGATCAATCCAGACTGTCCGTTCGACTGAAACGAACACTCGCGCTGTCACTCGCCGTTCATGTGGTTGTCCTCCTCGTGGTGGCAGGGCTTCGGCTTCCACAACAGGGTGAACGTCCTTTGACGTCTGTGGAGGTGTCGCTGGTCAGTCTGCCGGCGCCCACAAAGCAAATCGAGCCAGTGAAACCGGTCGAGTCTGCGAAAGTTTCATACCCAAAGCCGCCTCCTGCCCCAGTAGCCAAGGCGGTCGCTCCCAGTCCAGCTCCAGCTGCCGTGCCTCCAGCAGGTGAGAAGAGAAGGGACATGTTGCGTGACCTTGAGCTTCCGCCGGATGCGCCCAAGTTTGGAGATTTGAGCCCTGCAACAAAATCGGCCGCACAGCCTCAACAGGCGGCGAAAGCGCTCGATATTCCACGTGTCCCCGATGTGGCGCCCGATCCAGTTGCGAAGATCCCACAACGGTCTTCGGTCAGCGAAGACCTGAATCGGGAACTAGAAGAAGAGCTGAAAAAGATCAAGCAGGTTCAACCTGCAGCCAAGCTGGATATTCCAAAAGAAGTGAAGCCGATCGAAACGTCAGTCAAACAGATGCCTCAGCAGGAGGTAAAAGTTCCAGCGATCAAGACTCCCGATACAACCCTGAAGATCTCCGGTACGGCGGGGTCGAATCCCTACTGGGCACGGGTGCAGTCTATTATTAGTAGCCAGTG
>DATIQH010000319.1:0-8887 GCA_035471155.1 Nitrospiraceae bacterium
GTCTGCCGCCCTCTGAAAAGGTGGTAGCGGAACGGATGCAGTACATCAAGATGAAGGGGAACGAGACGTTCAAGGTGGCGGTTCGAAACTTGGAAGAGGTCGCTCGGGAGACCCTGGCCGCAAATCATCTCCGTGTCGAGGACCTCGATCTGTATGTGCCGCATCAAGCGAATGTGCGTATTCTCAAGGCAGTGGCAGAGCGTCTCGGGCTTCCGATGGAGAAGATGATGTTGAATCTCGATCGGTATGGCAATACGTCGGCGGCTTCGATTCCCATCGCCTTGGATGAAGCCGTGCAGCAGGGGCGAATCAAAGAAGGTGGCCTGGTGATGTTAGGGGCTTTTGGCGCTGGATTGACATGGGCTTCTGCGCTCATTCGATGGTAATGCGACGGAATAGAACCGGCTGCGTACTCTGCGCCGCTCGCAAGCGCGCAAGCAACTTTTCCCGTTGACATTCAAGGGAGATTCAACGATATCTTACCCCCACGGAGCCAGCCTGGCGTCTCCGTTCCAGCTGTGAGCACCACGATTCATGAATGTAACCAGCAGTCTCGCGCAATCACTCCGATAGTATGACGACGCTCCAATCAACAAGGTCATCCGGAATTGGATTGGTCTTCCCGGGCCAAGGGTCTCAGTCGGTCGGAATGGGAAAGGCGCTTGCTGAGGCGTATCCGAGTATCAGGGGTCTTTATAAAGAGGCCTCGTCGGTGCTGGGATATGATATTGCCACGCTATGTTTTAACGGGCCGGCGGAGCAGTTGAATCTCACGGAATATACTCAGCCGGCATTATTGGTGAGCAGCCTTGCTGCGCTCCATGCCCTCCAACCGTTGGGCTTCACGCCGATCGCAGTGGCCGGCCATAGCCTGGGTGAATACTCGGCTCTTGTTGCCGCTGAGGGAATGACTTATCCTCACGCGGTGGCGATCGTACAGAAGCGAGGCCGCTACATGGCCGAAGCCGTGCCGCCAGGAACCGGGCTTGTCGCCGCGCTCCTTGGTCTCACGGGAGACGTCGTGAAAGAGGTGTGCCGAGACGCCTCATCGGTGGGAGTCGTCGCAGCGGCAAATTTCAATTCGCCCGGTCAGATTGTCATTGCCGGGGAAAAGGCTGCCGTGGAACGGGCGATTGAACTGGCGAAAGCCAAAGGATGTAAGAAGGCGATTCCTCTCCCCGTGAGTGTGCCGGTACATACGCCGTTGATGCAGAAAGCGGCAGATCGACTTGCCGGAGATTTGGCGGCGGTCATCTGGTCAGATCTCAAGATGCCATTGATTAACAATGCCGAAGCGAGAGCCATCACGAAGGCGAGCGATATCCAGGCTTCATTGGTACGACAACTTCCTTCATCGGTGCTCTGGGAAGATTCGGTGAAGGCCATGGCCGCGATGGGTGTCACGACCTTCGTCGAAGTTGGGCCAGGGACCGTGCTGAGCGGTTTGATCAAACGAATTGTGCCTGGGGCGGCGACCATGAATGTCAATGATCCCCAGTCGCTCGAGGCGACTCGCGCTGCGTTGAGCGCGTAAGAGGCTAGAGGAGCGCGGATGTCACTGCAAGGCAAGGTTGCGATAGTCACAGGGGCGGCGCAAGGGATCGGTCGGGCGATCGCAGAAGCGCTGGCTCAAGCCGGAGCGGATATCGTGGTTGCGGATCTTGATCCGACCCGGTCGAAGGATTCGGTTGCGGCGGTGGAACAGTTGGGGCGCAAGGCGCTGAACGTCAAAGTCAATGTGGCCGATGCCGCCGACACGAAAGCGATGGCCGACCAGGTACTCAAAGAATGGGGAAGGATCGATATCCTCGTGAACAATGCCGGGATTACGCGCGACGGGCTGCTGCTGCGGATGAAGGAGGAAGATTGGAATCTGGTATTGCAAGTCAATTTGAACGGAACGTTCAACTGTACGAAGGCGGTCTTGCTCCCGATGACCAAACAGCGCTATGGTCGTATCGTCAACATTGCATCGATTGTCGGAGTGATGGGTAATGTGGGGCAGGCCAATTATGCGGCATCGAAAGCGGCAGTGATTGGGTTGACCAAGACAGTGGCGCGGGAATATGCGAGCCGCTTAGTGACGGTGAACGCGGTCGCGCCGGGATTCATCGATACTGCCATGACACAGGGATTGCCGGCTGAGGTGAAAGACCAGCTCCAAAAGCAAATCCCATTGGGACGGTTGGGCACCGCGGCCGATATTGCATCGGCGGTGCGTTTTCTGGTGTCGGATGAGGCAGCCTACATCACCGGCCATGTGTTGCATGTGAACGGGGGAATGTTGATGTCCTGACGACGGGGACTGAAAACGGTAGGATGCTGTGGCGGGAAGTTCGCAGCGACAAGGAGGATCTTAGGATGGGGAAGGAGGCAGGGAAATCAATGGCTACTGTGGATGAACGGGTGAAAAAAATTATCGGAGAGCAGCTTGGAGTCGAAGAGGATGAGGTCACGCCTGAAGCCAGCTTTGTGGAGGACCTCGGCGCCGATTCGCTCGATACGGTCGAGCTGGTGATGGCGCTCGAAGAGGAATTCGGCATCGAAATTCCCGACGAAGATGCGGAGAAGATTCTGACGGTCGGGAAAGCGCTGGACTACATTAAGGAAAAGGCCTAGCGGACGCAGGTCGTGATGAGCCCTCGTTCGACCAGGCGGATTGTGGTGACAGGTTTGGGGCTGATCACGCCTCTCGGAACGGGTGTCGAAAAGACCTGGAAGGCCATCTGCGCCGGTGAATCCGGCATCGGTCGCATCACGAAATTCGATCCCGCATCGTACGATGCCCAAATCGCCGGTGAAGTGAAAGACTTCGATCCAGCCCAGTTCATCGAGAAAAAAGAAATCAAAAAGATGGATACCTTCATCCACTATGCCGTGGGCGCCGCTCAGCTGGCGGTGGATAATGCGGGGTTTACCGTGGCGCCGGAAGAGGCGACGAAAGTCGGTGTGTATATCGGATCGGGCATCGGGGGGCTTGGGTCGATCGAGCACTACCACAAAGTTTTGCAGGAAAAAGGCCCCGGGCGTGTCTCGCCGTTCTTCATTCCAATGACGATCATCAATCTGGCATCCGGACAGGTGGCGATCAGGCTGGGCGCCAAGGGACCGAATTCCTGTGCGGTGACGGCTTGCGCGACGGGCAATCACTGTATTGGCGATGCCTATCGATTGATTCAGGCGGGCGATGCCGATGTCATGATCGCAGGCGGGGCTGAAGCCGCCATTACACCGTTGGGGGTCGCAGGGTTTGCCGCATCGAAAGCCCTGTCATTTCGCAACGATGAACCGACAAAGGCAAGCCGGCCGTTCGACAAAGACCGCGATGGATTTGTGCTCGGCGAAGGCGCCGGAGTGGTGGTCTTGGAGGAGCTGGAGCATGCGCGGCGGCGTGGAGTTCGGATCTATGCCGAATTGATCGGCTACGGTATGAATAGCGATGCCTACCATATTACTGCACCGTCTGAAGAGGGTGAGGGCGCAGTCCGGTGTATGGAACTGGCGTTGAAAGATGCCGGCATCGGCAAGAGCCAGGTCGGGTACATCAACGCACATGGGACCTCGACCATGGCGGACGCGATCGAAACCAAGGCGATCAAACAGGTGTTCGGTGAGCAGGCTTCCCGCATTCCGGTGAGTTCGACCAAGTCGATGACCGGCCACTTACTCGGAGCAGCCGGTGGAATTGAAGCGGTATTTAGCGTCCTGGCTCTTCACCACGGGATGCTTCCCCCGACGATCAACCTGGATCATCCAGATCCTGCTTGCGATCTGGACTATATTCCGCACAAGGCCAGACCAGCTGCGGTGACAGTCGCGCTGTCGAATTCTTTCGGATTTGGCGGGGTCAATGCCTGTCTGCTGTTCAAGAAACCAGACGCCTAGAGGCTCCGGAAAAACCCAGTTTCTAGACAATACACCGTTGGAATCTTGCATAGTGGTTTCGATGTCAAAATATCTTCAGGATGCTCAAAAAGGCTGTTCAGCAAGGCCGCAGCGAGTGAAGACCGGAGGCGTACCCTCTGGGGTACGTTGAGGATCTGAACGATGCGAGAACGCCGCTGGCAGAGTTTTTCAACATCCTGCTAACCGGCCAGTGCGAGGGATATACTCGCCGCTATGACTTCGGCTTCTTCCGCCGACTCGCTTCAATCCTCGCTGGGCTATCGATTCAAGGCGATCGCTTTGCTCGAAGAAGCCTTGACCCATTCCTCTCATGTGAACGAACAGAAAGCCGCCTCGGTTCAACATAATGAGCGGCTTGAGTTTCTCGGCGATGCCGTGCTGTCGCTGGTGATGAGCGAGTATCTGGCTTCCGTGTTGCCGCAGTCTTCAGAGGGGACTCTCTCAAAGCTGAAGGCGCAGGTGGTGAGTGAGGCATCGCTGGCACAGGTAGCCCGCCGGCTCGGATTGGGAGAGCATCTCAAGCTTGGGCGCGGAGAGGACCGTTCGAAAGGGCGCGAGAAAGATTCGCTGTTGGCCGATGCGTTGGAGGCGGTGCTGGCGGCGGTTCATCTTGACGGGGGATTTGAGGCCAGCCGCACGGTGACCCGCCACATATTTGAAGAGGAACTCACACACATTGCCGCGCGGCAGGACCAACCTGGAGCGGGGGATTACAAGACTCAATTTCAGGAGTGGTGTCAAAAACAGCATGACACATTGCCGCATTATGCAACCGTTCGAGAAACAGGGCCCGATCACCAGAAGGTATTCGAAGTGGAGCTGTCGATTCAGGGCGAGGTTGTGGGCATAGGGTCCGGGCGAAGTAAAAAAGAAGCAGAACAACAGGCGGCGAAACAGGCCCTCAAACAGGCAGGGACTTCGCGGTAGGGACATTTCACACGGAGTCGGTTACTAATCCAGGGAGGTTGAGATGCAGAGACGTACTATCGTGAAGTTGGTGGCAGCAACGCTCGTGCTTGGGGGGAGTCTGTTGTTAGGAATGGGCGCGCTTTTCGCGCCTGACAAAGCTTCAGCGGAAGGGGCCAAAGGTCCTAAAGCCATTATTAAAACGAAGTTTGGCGATATGGAAGTCGTCTTCTTTCCTGAGAAGGCTCCCAAGCACGTTGAAAATTTCATCGCGCTGTCGAAATCAGGCTTCTACAACGGCACGATCTTTCATCGGGTGATTCCGGGGTTCATGATTCAGGGCGGCGATCCCAACACCAAAGATCTGAATAAACCGGAGACCTACGGTCAGGGTGGGCCGAGTCAGCGGCTCAAGGCGGAGTTTAATGACATTCCTCACCGCCGTGGGATTGTCTCCATGGCGCGGACGAACGATCCCAACAGTGCTGGTTCTCAGTTCTTCATTGTCGTCAAAGACTCGAACTTTCTCGATGGCCAATATACGGTCTTTGGCGAGGTGGTGAGGGGGATGGAGGTGGCGGACAAAATCGTCAACCTGCCAAAAAACAGCCGTGACCTTCCAAATGAACGGGCGGAGATGACGGTCGTGGTGGAGTAAACGATGCAAGGTTGGTGGGCAATGATGCGTGATGTTGCTGCCACGAGAAGCATCATGCTGTGCGGAGTATTGTTGGGGGTCTGTTTCCTCACCGGCTGTGGAGGGAAGGCTGACGTCAAACCGGTGACTCCTCCACCGAATTTTGGTCCCAAAGCCATTATCAAGACGAAGTTCGGAGACATCCATGTCAAGTTCTATCCGGATGTGGCTCCGAAGCATGTTGAAAACTTTATCAAGTTGGCCAGGTCTGGCTTCTACGATGGGACGATCTTTCACCGGGTGATCCCCGGTTTTATGATTCAGGGCGGTGATCCCAATACCAAGAGCTCGTTGCGCAAGGACCTCTACGGACAGGGCGGGCCCAAGGACGAGAAGGGCAATCCTGTCTTGCTCAAAGCCGAGTTCAGCGACACTCCTCACAAGCGCGGTATTGTCTCGATGGCGCGAGCGAGCGAACCCGACACCGCCGGGTCGCAGTTCTTCATTGTGGTCGAACCATCCCATTTCCTCGATGGAAAGTACACGGCGTTCGGTGAGGTCACCAGAGGTCTCGGCATTGCCGATAGGATCGTCACTCTGCCGAGAAACGATCGCGATTTGCCGAACGAGCGGATTGAGATGACGGTGACGATTGTTGAATAGCCCCGCGCTCTGGGAGTCCATGAGACCGCGGGGCTAAGGAGTATGGAGGGAGAAGAGAGAAGACTATTTTTTATGTTCGAGGAATGTGCGGAGGCGGTCTCGTTCAGAGGGAAAGAACAGAATGAAGTTCAAGCCGAAGGCATTACCTGAGACCCAACGGATCGAGGCCCGTTCGACTTTCACCGGTGGCGATTGGCCGGGAAGTTGAATGATGACCTGAACGACAAGCCCTTCCGCCATATTAATGTCGGACTCGGCTCGACAGCCGGACGTCGAGATGTTGGTAATTGTGGCATCGCCTTCGATCTCATCGGAAGAAAATCCAAGAACGCAACGCAACTCTACGCGGCGTGCTTTTCTGGTCTTATGCTCTTTGTCTGTGCTCATGGGATTGCTCTATCATCATTGGCAGTCACCGGCAATCAGTGATGATGACAGCCCGGTCCATGGGTATGGGGCTCCGGGGCCGGAGGCGGCATGAACTGTTGTCCGGGCAGGATGATGTGGCCCGACTCACGTTGCTTGGTCAGGCGTTCTGCAATTTCAGGATGGTACGCCCGCACATAGCCGATGAGCCCACCGAGAAACCGCTGCGATTGAAAATCTGTGCCAGAAAAGCGTGAGACGAAGGCGATGGCACGGTCCAGTATTTCCGGCGCGGAAGACATATCTGCGATGTCCTGGGGATTCTGCTTCTTGAATGTTTCGTACTCCTTCTTCAAATGTTCTGCGAAGACCGGCATCGGGGCAGCGGGGATATGGAGCGGGCTGAGCGTTCGCCGCAGGGCCTGCAGGGCCGCTACGATCTCTGCATCTTGACCGTCTCGGCGGCTGTGGAAATAACCAAAGATGACCACTTCAACGAGATTGAAGAGCGCCACGGCTTTCTTGTCGCCGATTTCGGTCAGCTCACGATAGAACTCCCGGCGTGCAGGCATGAATTGCACCGCCAGCCGCTTCTGCTGATAATCGCTTCCGGATTCGAGATACACGCAGTCAGCTGGGCATGAAACCCGCACGATTCGGTGTTCGCCGCAACATTGACTACAGATCAGCCCCGCTAAAGCGGGACATGGCCGCTTCCCTTTCCGTTGTGTGCAATAGGCGCAAGGGGTCATTTTTTTACAGGCTCTTCCGTCGCCGGCTTCGGCGGAGGAGGGATGAAGCCATAGTCTGCCAGGGTCCGTTTTTCTTGTTTTGATTTCGCACTGCTGGGGGTTTCGAGCCCGTTCATCTCTGCCGCATGAGCCTGTTCATAGGGCACAAGGATGAGGTTGTTGGCGCGGTCGATACCGAGATCTCCGGGCGAGGGCAAGAATTCGGCGATGACTTGAAACCGCTTGTCCCAGCTCATGCGCCAGACTTTTCCTGTTGTAGAGTCGGACACGTACATATTGCCCCAGCGGTCAAAGTCGACTCCGCGAAGATTCTGAAAGCGGTTGGAAAAAAATCCATTGGAGAAGAGCTCCGTCACTGTGCCTTCCGGAGAGATTTCTGAAATCTTGCCCTTCTCCCAACTGACGGCGATGATCTGACCTGACTTAGGATGGATAGCCAGGCCAGAGGGGCCCGCGAGGGAGCGGTCTGTGATGAGGACGGACACTGTCTGAGTTGCCAGGTCGACGCGGTAGATCGTGTTCGCTTTCTGGTCGGAACAATAGAGGTGCCCCTTGCCATCGGAGGTGACGTCGCTCAACGAGGTCGGAAGTGATTCACCCCGTGAGGCTGCCGGCGATCGGATGGTGAGCGCCATGACCGGCTTGCCGGTAGTCGTGTCGAAGCCCCGCAGGGTATCGAGGTCGGCGACGTAGAGCACATGTTCCGCCAAGGCCATGCCTTTGGGGGCATGGAGGATGACGTCGTCTTTTCCTCCTTGGATAAATTTAAGATTGAGGAGTTTGCCATTGGGATTGAGCTTGGTGATGAATCCGTTGTTATCGGCGATTTCGGCCTCGCCGTTTACGCTCGAAATGAAATAGCTCTTTTCAATGGGATCGTTGACGAAACTATAGGGCGATTGCAGTTCCGTGACGGTGATTTGGGCGCTGAGAGGGCCGGCGATCACAAACGGCATGGCCCAGACAAACCAGGCCGCTGGATGATTCATGACACGTGTCAGAAGGGACATCACTGAGGGGGTTTTGCTCACAACATGATGGCTGTTGATCGCAGTCGATGCAGGCATCGTAGCTGCCAGGGGAGAAGCCTGTCAAGAAAGAGGCGTGAAACGTGAAAGGTTGGATGTAAGAGGTATAAGGTGAGGCGTCGTTTCACGCCGGAGAAGTCGTTGACTTGCTCAAAAATGCCCTGCTATGGTGCCGTGTTTTTCTGATGGTTTTTCAACGGAGGAGGATTCCGTGGCGGCACGATTGATCGACGGCAAAGCTTTGGCATTGCAAGTACGCGAGCGGTTGGCAATTGAATCAGCGGCAGTCTTGGCGAAGCTCGGGGTGAAGCCGGGATTGGCGACAATTTTGGTGGGAGACGATCCTGCCTCGCATCTCTATGTGAAGAGCAAACAGAAAGCCTGTGAAGCGGCGGGCATCTATATCGATGACCACAAACTGCCGGCGAGCACGACGCAAGCTGAGTTGTTGGCCTTGATTGAAAAGGAAAATGCCGATCCGAAAATTCATGGGATATTGGTTCAGTTGCCGCTCCCGAAGCATATCGACAGTAAAGTCGTGCTCGAAGCGGTGTCGCCTGAAAAGGACGCAGACGGGTTTCATCCCTATAATTTCGGCCGGCTTGTCGAGGGGCATCCAGTATTTGAGG
>DATIQH010000320.1:0-1545 GCA_035471155.1 Nitrospiraceae bacterium
ATCCCCTCACCCGGCGCGATGAGTACTGCGCGAAACAGGGTGGCCTCCAGAACATCCGACCGCTTGGAAAGATCAATTAGGCGAGCCTTGGCATCAGCGAGCAGCTGACGCTTGGCCAGGCTGGGTCGCCGGAACGGTCTGAGCCACTCGACCTCGGCAGCCAGCAGGATGTAACCGTTGTCATTGGGCTGTACCATTCGAGCTTTAACAGCCAGATGATCATTGACGAGTCGCATAAGTGTCTCCTTTCTTTTTGCAAGACAGTCTCAGTTGAGTGCAGGATGGCCATAGACTAGGCATCAGTCCTGTGCTTTTCAGGAATTTTAGTTGGTCCGCAAGTACTTGTTTTCGAATTTCGGGACGATATATCTCGTAATAGAGCAACTTGCAAATCAGTTTACGCAGTAGCCGCGATGAGCGAACCAATGGACAATGTCAGTGAGCGAGACCGAACGCAGGGCCTGGGCCAAGGCTTCGATCAGCGCGTCGATCGTGCGGGCTTTCGCTTTGCGCAGTGCACTTTTGATCTTCGACCAACACAGTTCAATCGGGTTGAGATCAGGCGAGTAGGGCGGCAAGAACAACACCTTGGCTCCCCGGGCGTGGATCAATTCCACTACGCCATTGACCTTGTGCGCCGGAAGGTTATCCATGATGACTACGTCACCCGACTGCAAAGTTGGGGCCAGGTTCTGCTCGATGTAGGTGCGAAAGATTGCACCGTTCATCGCACCTTCAAAGATCAAAGGCGCCTGCACGCCCGACAGACCCAGGGCCGCCACCGTCGTCAGATTGTGCCCGTGGTTCTCCGGCACACTGTCCACCACCCGTTCATCGCTCGGCGCCCAGCCGTAGCGCCGGGTCAGGTTCAGTTGGGCACTGCTTTCATCGATGAATTTCAAGTGGCTGACCGCCAACACGGCCACGGCTTTCTGATAGCGCCGACGCTTCCGCTTCACCCGTGGCGTTTCTCGCTCGCTGGCGTAGACGATCTTTTTTTGAGCGTGATGCCCAGCCGCTTGAGCTCTCGACTCATCATGCTGTCATCGGACCACACGCCCAGTTCGGCTTCGACCTGTTCGCACAAGGCGTTCAACGTCACGTCCGGGTTGTGCTTCACTTCCGCCCGGATGAGTTTCTCTGCCTCGGCCAAGCGGCGTTTCACCCCACCGGTCGCCGGTTTAGCCGCCGGGCTGCCGGTGTCGCGCACACGCTTCATCAGCTTTTGCACGAACGATAAACTCACTGAATACTTCACGGCAGCTTCGGTCTGGCTGCACCCTCCGCCGTCCACATCCTGGACCACTCGCTCTCGTAAATCTTGGGAGTATGGTTTCATGCCCTCAGTATCACCGGAATTGCGTAAATCGTCCAGCAAGTTGCTCTAATTCAGCAATGATAGAGAATCCATATGTCTCCTCAAAAATTCGCCGACAAATATCTCCTCGCTTTAGAACAAGCCGTTAAAGAAAAACCTTCCAGCGGACTCAACGGCTTTGAACAGGAATGGAATCTGCTCGATGAAGACTTGCGCCCGCTCCTCAC
>DATIQH010000321.1:0-4970 GCA_035471155.1 Nitrospiraceae bacterium
GAAGAAGTACTTGCCTTTTTCGATCACATCCCCAGCCTGAAGTACCGGGCAGCATTGATGGTCTGCTACGGCGCCGGACTGCGCGTGTCGGAGGCAGTGGCGCTGAAGGTGTCCGACATCGATTCCAGGCGGATGCTGTTACGCGTGGAGCAGGGCAAGGGAGCCAAAGACCGCTACACAATGTTGTCTCCCCGGTTGCTGGACGTTTTGCGCCGGTACTGGAGGGCCACGCGGCCGCAGAACTATCTGTTTCCGTCCTGGCGCACCACGCACCACCTGTCAGCGGCGTCGCTGCAGCAGGCGTGCCGTGAAGCGGCACTGCGTTCCGGCATTTCAAAGAAGGTGACCGTGCATACGCTGCGGCACAGCTTTGCCACACACCTGCTGGAGAACGGAACGAACATGCGGATCATTCAGGCCGCGCTGGGGCACAGTCGAATCGAAACAACGGCTCTGTATACTTCGGTTTCGCCGCGCGTCATAGGGGCGACGACGAGCCCGCTGGACACTCTGGATCAGAAGCGGACGGTTCACCCGGAACGTTACGACACGCGAAAACGCGGAAAGGGCCGGCCGCCGAAGAGCAGCAAGGCCTGAGCGCTGGCACGGCCATTGCTCGAGGTGGCCGACATCTTTCGACAACACGGACCGGCATGGCGGGCCAGCCGAGGTTTCTCGCGTGAAAACCTGCGCGTCATGCGCGCCATCGAAACGTGCCGTACGGCCGCGCTGGGCGGCCATGTCGACCGGTGCGGCCACTGCTCGCACACCCGCATCAGCTATAACTCCTGCCGGAACAGGCATTGTCCCAAATGCCAGTCGCTGGCGCGTGCCCGCTGGCTCGAACAGCGGAGGGGCGAACTGTTGCCTGTCGAGTACTTTCATGTCGTGTTTACCATTCCTGAGCAGGTGGCCGGCATTGCGTTCCAGAATCAGCAGATCGTTTACGACATTCTGTTCCGCGCCGCTTCGGAAACACTGCTGAGGATTGCACGTGACAAGAAGCATCTGGGCGCTGAAATCGGCTTTTTCAGCGTCCTTCACACCTGGGGGCAGAATCTGCTCCTGAACCCTCACTCATGATGCCTGCCATTATCAACTCCTTCATTTTCAGTGAACAGACCGGCTTGGTTCTCCGCGCAGTCCCCCTGCAGAAGGAGTTTTCCGGTTCGCTGGAGGTGCTCGATGATGCTGCGAACCGGTTCTGCCTCCAGGTCGGCGCGTCGAATTTCCCAGGGAGCCCGCGGCGCCGCCTGTTCACGCTTCAATAGGCCGGCCTCCACGAGGCGTTCAATCGTTTTGTGACTGACCTGCCATATCCGGGCAGCCTCGCTGAGGCTGACTCTCTCAGGATCCGGTAGTGCTCGCCGTTGACCTGCAATTGAATAGTTGCGCCGAACCGTGGCGACCCGGTTCTGATTCCACCGTTTGCCCTTCCCAGTGGAATAGCCGAGGCGATTCAGTACTGAGGCGATCTGATCGTCGCCACTGCGAACGGCCATCCGCCGGATAATGTCCAACGCCTCCATCGGCGTTGCTGTGTCAGTCGCAGAGCAAGGGCGCTGCATTTCCACCCGAGTGTGTGCGCCACCCTTCCAGTGAATCGTGAATTGCAGCGTTTTCTTTTCGGTGTCGGCGCAGACGATGATCTCTTCGACAATCGTGCGGAAGACCATCTTCTTGAGCGCTGGAGGACACGCATCACCTTCCCAGATTGCGGCGAAGTTTTCGCCCATGAAGCGGATCCGTGCCTCTTGTTCGGAACTTAGCCTGTATCTGTTCTCATCGAGCGTTGAAAGGCGTTGCTTGACTGCGTGGATCTCTTCCAGCTTTGCGTTCCACCGGCGTTCCAACTCCTCGGCCACAAGACGATTCCGTGCGTCGACTGCATCGTATTGCTCGAAAGCCTTCCTCGCCTCATAGTCCAACTGCTCCAGTTTGGTCGAGAGTGCTACCCGTTCAACCAGATCACCAGCGCTCAGCTCCTCGAGTGCTCTCAGACTGGCTTGCACGCCGAGCGGAGAGATGACGTTCAAAACCTCTCGGCCCAGCCGCCGATCTACGCCACCGCCACCAAAGGCGATGCAGTACTGGCCGCCGTCATCATAGTCGCCCTTGCACATGTACCGCGCGTTGGTGCCCCGGCCGCCCCAGTAGCGCACATGGAGCTTGCGGCCACAATGTCCGCAGCGCAGGAGTCCCACGAGCAGCCCTTGCCCGGCGCGGATCGCCGTCACCGCTTCGTCTCCCTCCCAATTCACTGAATTCCGCCGGATCATTCGCTGGTTCTCTTCGTAATTAGCCCAGTCAATATACCCGATGTGATGATCACGGATAAAGACCTGGCATGCTTCCGCTCGCCGCATTGCAGTCTGGCGCTTCTCCAGCCTGCCGTCGATGAGCAGCGTCGCCACAGGCCGGCGGCCCCATACATACGCGCCAGCATAGAACGGATTGCATAACACGTCGCGAATCAGGCTGTGTGACGGGATCTTCCAAACGAGCCGTGTTCCATATATCGGGTTGGCTGGTAACTCCACATCGTGATCCCGAAACCACTGGAACGTTTGACGCACGCTCCACAACTCCCGAAACTTAATAAAGACCAGTTGCACAGCTTCGTAAACCCGTCGATCAGGATGGAACGCGACCTTGCCGAGTTCGTCCAGCACATAGCCAACGGGAAGCCTTTTGAACAGCTCACCACGCCGCGCCTTGGATTCCTGGCCTGCCTGCATTCGTTGCCGGAGAACCTTCAGCTCTACTACGCTGAGCGTTCCTTTAATGCCGAGCACCAGCTGATCGTCGAGAGAGTTCAAATCATAGATGTGTTGTTCATCGGCAATCAGCGTTCCGAAAATCTGACACACTTCAAGTAGCCGGCACCAGTCCTTGTCTGTACGGGACAGCCTTGAGACCTCCCAGCTGCCGACGATTCCAACTTCGCCTAACGCCACAGCACTCAATACACGTTCGAAACCTTCGCGGCGCGCGGAAGCGATGCCTGCGCTGCATCCGAGATCGCTATTTATGATCTCCACGTCTTTCCAACCCAGGCTCCGCATTCGCTCGGCCACGTCATATTGAAGATGCTGACTCTCCTTGTTCTGCCGCACCTGCTTGTCGCTGGACTGCCGTAAGTAGACCAGCGCTTTGCGCGCCAGATGCTCCGGCTTGATTTTGGGACTGCACAAGGCCTGATTCATCGGCTTTCCCTTCCTGAGCTTCAAATACTGCCACCAGAATGCTGGCCATCAGATCGATGACTTCGAGCGTCACCCTTGCGTCCACGGGTACTCGCACGTCGCGCTTTTCGATCATCAGGTCGAGAAGTTGCAGTTGCACTACACTGACCTCCATTGCTTCGGTCAACAACTATTTGCTGGAGGTTATCGTGATCGGTGTCCGCGGAGGTAAGCACGCCAGAAAGCAACGATGCAAGGTTCAGAAGAGCATCCTTGTTCAAATGTGGTTTCTCCTGGATGTCAACGTCAGCGCAGGCAGACGACAGCATCCAGACCGGGATCTTCAGCCGACCACCGCTCGAGTCCATGACAGTAACTGCGCCATCGCCAGTCTTAGGCCAGCAGATGACTCGGAGTGTGCTGCCGCGCAGTGGGTGGAAAGGGTAGAAAACCTGAACGTGAGTCGCTTTCGGACTCAGGGTACTGTGGGCGCGGGTGTCTGCACCCCCATCTGCATTGCGTCGTGCCGGGGGGCGGAATCTCGCCGGACCGAGACCGCTGGGTATCCTGCCGCCCGGGATTCTTTCTTCCGGTTCGCGTGTTGTCGCGGCTGTTTCGCAGGCTGTTTCTCGATTACCTGGCCGAAGCTCACGAGCGAGGCCTTTTGTTCTTCTTCGGAGATTTGTCAGATCTCGGCGATGCCGCGATATTCACGCAACGGCTGCAGACGCTGAAGGCAGCCGACCGGGTCGTGTATGCCAAACCCCCGTTTGGCGGTCCAACTCAGGTCCTGGAGTATCTGGGCAGATACACTCACCGGGTGGCGATCTCCAACGAGCGACTCTGCAGGCTCGAAAACGGGCAAGTGAGCTTTCGCTGGAAGGACTATCGCCACGGCAGCCGGAAGCGAATTATGACGGTAGAGGCCGAGGAATTTATGCGGTGCTTTCTGCTGCATACTCTTCCGCCCGGTTTCCGCCGCATCCGCCACTATGGGCTGCTGGCATCGCGTCATCGGAGTAAGTCGCTCGAGCTCTGTCTGCGGCTGCTGTCCAACCCCGCTACTGACTTGCTCCCGGATCCCCGGCGCGACTGGACCGAACTGTACCTCGCTTTGACAGGTATCCCCATAAACAGGTGTCCTCGGTGCGGTCTGGACTCCATGTATGTAGTCGAGGTGTTGCTCCGCATGCCCCGGCCCGGACCGCCGGCGCAGGATTCCTCATGACACCGTGCCCCACCACAGGCATACTGGTTTGCACCATCACGCAGACAGTGCCGAAGTGTGTCTGCACCTCCGTCGGGTGCCCCTTCCGCAGATCAGCAACCATCTGTCTCGCGCTCGGCTATTCCGGTCCAACCCTGTTTTCGGCCGGGTTGCCTCTGCCACGTCCCGCGCCTCCGGCACACCTGCCAGGCCTGGCTGCATTCAATCCCCATAGGCCGAAATGATTCCTGGCGGTTTCGTTCACCGAACGGTTTGATCACTCGCGCGGGGGCCATCACTCCTGCCTGAACAGGCAGAACCTGCCGCGCCGAGCGGGATCAGCTTCTCGCGCTCGCCCTGCATCATCTTCGACACCGGGATGCCGGTGGCGCGCGACACCACCTCGGCGATCTCCTCGGCGCCGACCTGGGTGCGCAACAGCCTCGCTTTTACAGGAGTGTTTTTTTGTTGAGACTCCAGTTCCGGAATCTTCCCGTACTGGATCTCCGACATCTTCTGCCAGTCGCCCTTGCGCCGCGCCTCCTCCATCTGCAGCCTGAGCTTCTCCAGCTCTTCCT
>DATIQH010000322.1:0-2941 GCA_035471155.1 Nitrospiraceae bacterium
AGAACAGGCCTCCTTTTGGAATGGAACGAGTCGGCCGACGAGACTTCGCGAGCGAACAACAACACGAGAACCGAAACGGTTCCCAACATTCTTATTCCCCGCGATTATCTAGGATTCTATGGGAGTACGCCGGGCAAGACAACCACTGCGCGCAGACTAGGCATTCAGAAAATGAGCATGATGCTGTGTTCTGGCTCCGGAGTGCGGACGTGCGTCGCTAACTCGCTCCGATGCCGAAGACTTTGGCGGCTTTTTTCACATCCCCGGGCTTCACCCATAGAATGACACCGAAGCGTCCCTGCCCGGCAGCGAGGCCAGTCACCGCGGTCATATTGATCTTGGCCAAGCGGAGTCGATCGATCAGATCGCCCAGCGCTCCAGGGCGATCATCGCCCTCCATCAGCAAGCACATTTTCGGTCCCTGAATTTTCAACTTATTCGCCTTCGCGACATCCTTGAACGCAGTGACATCTTCCGGCACCACATCCACCTGTGTGCAGCGACTCCGGGGAAATGCATGCACTGCCAAGAGATTCACTCCAGCGTCACTCAGCGGAACAAGCGCACCGGCTAACGTCCCGGGTTTGTCTGCTATCTGTACCTTGTAATATTGAGCCGTTCGAATCAGATCAGCCATCATGCCCTCCTTTCACCGCCCAATAGCGGTATCATCCGACAGGAAATGCGTCCCGCGAAAATAATGTGTGCTGAAATGATCATTACAAGGACTAACCTCCACAGGCGTCTCGCAATGATGGGATAGAAGTTGATTTGATATAGCGTAGGCGAGCAACCGACGTAATGCAACCGGTAAACTCCACCTTGAGCGCGAAGGAGGCTCCGAAAAGTTGGATGGCAAGACCCGACAAAATACTTGTATACGCAGGCACCTCGGTTGCACCCTACGAATTGTATGGTTTCGACACATTGGGGGGACGCGGTGAGTTCCGACGTCGCATGAGCATGTCTACGGCGCCTCCAACAAAGAAAACGATCCTCGCCGGCGCGATCGGCAATGTGCTCGAATGGTATGACTTCGCACTCTATGGGTATTTTGCTCCGGTTTTCGCGTCCCTCTTCTTCCCGTCGAATTCTCCCTCGGTGTCGTTGATCTCTGCATTCGGTGTCTTCGCAATTGGATTTCTGGCGCGACCGCTCGGAGCCCTCATATTCGGCCATTGGGGCGACACGCTGGGACGGCGCAATGCATTGGCCTGGTCGGTCTTGCTCATGGCCGTCCCGACCGGCGCGGTTGGACTCTTGCCCACATATGAAGCCATCGGGGTGATCGCGCCGATAGCCCTGATACTCTGCCGATTTCTCCAAGGACTATCGGTTGGCGGAGAATTCACCGGTTCCGCCACCTTTCTCGTTGAACATGCGGGGGCTTCGCAACGCGGCTATATCGGGAGTTGGGCCGGCTTCAGTGCCCAAATCGGCGCGCTATTAGGATCCGGAATGGGAGCCCTGATCGCGTCGAGCCTCGCGGACGAAGCCCTTCGTCAGTGGGGCTGGCGGATTCCATTTCTCATGGGCAGCGTCATTGCTGTGGCAGGCTGGTACCTGCGAACCAGCGTTCCAGAGTCGCCGGCCTTTGAAACAATCCGCCGGACAGGAGCGCTCGCCTTGTCTCCTGTCCGGGACGTGTTCACCACACAACGACGAGCCGTGGCAACGGTCGTCGGCCTCATGTGGCTGCACGGCGTGTCGTTCTATCTGCTGTACGTGTATATGACGACCTATCTGGTCACAGTGACGCCGGTTCCACTCGCCACCGTCCTCTGGCTCAATACAGGCAGCATGATGCTCTTGGCGCTGTTGATTCCCATGATGGGCTCCTGGTCTGATCGCATCGGGCAGCCACCACTGCTGATCGCCGGTGCCGCGGGACTTGCGCTTCTGTCGTATCCGTGCTTTCTCTGGCTCACAAGCGGCGACCTACTCCGCATGATCATGGCGCAAACCCTACTCACTGTAATGGTCGCCAGCTATATGGGTCCGTTCTTTGCCGCGATCGCCGAGCTCTTCCCGACCGCACAACGCTACACCGGTCTCTCGGTCGGCTACAACATCGGAGCCGCCTTATTCGGCGGCACCGCTCCGCTGGTCGCCACACTATTCATCGAGTGGAGCGGACACAGTCTAGCCCCCGCTTTCTACTTGACTCTCTGCGCAGCCATCTCCCTCGCAGTCACGCTTACGCTTCGTAAATGAAACGCAAATCGCTGACTCTACTCGCGCTCGATCGCAAAAGACACGAAAGCATTTTTAGGGCTGCGGATGAGGGTGTGGGTGAAGTGCGTTTCATCCGCGTGCGGACGAATGCGGTCAGAAAAATAGAACGTCCCTGTTCTCTGGTCTCCACGATGTTCAACTGCTCAGCGGCGGCGGTGGTAGGGAACGCATAAAATGTTGGAGCAGTGAGCCACCTTGAGATCGCCGTTCGTCTCATCGTAGTAGCTGATGAGGGCCAACCCGTCGGCCCCGATGGTCACGGAGCTGTACTGGCCGACGCTGCCTGCACTGTCCACTGTGGTAAGGGTGGCGGCGGTGCAGACCACGTTGGTGCAGTGGGCCACCTTGAGATCGCTGTTGGTGGCGTCGTAGTAGCTGATGAGGGCTAAGCCGTCAGTCCCGATGGTCACGGAGCTGTACTGGCCAACGCTGCCTGCACTGTCCACCGTGGTGAGGGTGGCGGAGGTACAAACCACGTTGGAGCAGTGAGCCACCTTGAGATCGCAATTGCTGGCGTCGTAGTAGCTGATGAGGGCCAAGCCATCAGTCCCAATGGTCACGGAGCTGTATTGGCCGACGCTGCCTGCGCTGTCCAAGGCAGTGAGGGTGGCGGTGGTACAGACAACGTTGGAGCAGTGAGCCACCTTGAGATCGCTGTTGGTGGCGTCGTAGTAGCTGATGAGGGCTAAGCCGTCAGTCCCGATGG
>DATIQH010000323.1:0-6421 GCA_035471155.1 Nitrospiraceae bacterium
ACCTGTTCAAAGACGAGGTGCGAAAGCTGGGCGAGGTGCTGGGGTTGCCGGAGACGATCGTGTGGCGGCACCCGTTCCCGGGGCCGGGGCTGGCGGTGCGGGTGCTGGGGTCGGATCGTGGGGGATCGACGGCGGGTGAGCCGGTTTCTCTACAAAGTCCTCAATCCTGAAATCCTCATCCACGCCGATCACACCGAATCGAGGGGCCTCCTCGATCGGAATATCGATTGCGCCGACCACGGCATCGGCGCCTTTGGCAATCAGCCAATGGAACATCTCCATGTAGTTCATCTTGTAGATATGGTCGCCGGCAAGGATGAGCACGTAGTCCGGCTGTTCGGTGTCGAGAAGAAACAGGTTTTGATAGACCGCGTCGGCGGTGCCTTGGTACCATTCTTCACTGATTCGCTGCTGAGGTGGAATTGAGGCGATGAATTCGCCGAGTTCGGTGTTCAGTATGTTCCAGCCTGTGCGGATGTGGCGGTCGAGCGAGTGGGACTTGTACTGGATGAGGACGGCGACTTTTCGAAGCCCCGAGTTGAGGCAATTACTGAGCGTGAAATCAATAATGCGATATTTTCCGCCGAAGGGAACCGCCGGTTTCGCCCGATGCTCGGTGAGAGGGTAAAGACGCTCGCCTTTCCCGCCTGCCAGCACCATGGTGAAAATGTTATGCATCGCGGCGAATTGTAACAGGACGTTGAGGAAATAGAAAGAAAGCAGACTCGTTGACATCGAGAAGATCTGAGACGATACTAGGCTGGACAGTCTAGGGATGTCGGAGAGTATTCGAGCAAAGGAGTAAGCATGATGCGGGATGTACTGGTCACGTCGCTGGTGAAACAGAAGGCGGCTCAAAAGCTGCCCGTGGACCGCAGTGCTGATGCGCTCAGACGGGTAGAACATCTTGAAAGTCAAATGGCGAAGCTGTCCGAATTGGTCCGCGAGCATGCGGAGGATGTCGATCGTTTGGTGCGGATCGTAGCGGAAGACCGCGACGTCATTCGACGACAGCTATTGCGCAAGCATCATGAGCGAGTCCGGGTCCGCAAGCATCTTCGTGACTCTAACTCCAAGGTAGGACTCGACTTCTAAAGAGGATGCTGAAAAAGAGACGGGGCGGCTGGGACAATCCCCGTGCTCGCACAACGCGCGAGCCTGAGAAGAAAGAGAAGGGAGCGCCCAGGTGCCCTTCTTGCTCGCAGAACGTGCACGATGAAACTGTGCTCGTTCGATGCGCGCAGTTGGGATCATCCCAGCCACCCCTTAATTGTGATAGCTCGCTGCGGCCTTGTTTGGGACAAGGCGCGTCCCTGGGTGAAGAGGCTGTCTTGGCAGACTCAGGGCGGGCGGGTGAGAAGTCTGGCCTTTTTGAGCATCCTGCGGGATGTTTCTCTCCTATCCCAGATATACAGGCTATAGAAGTTCGGCTGATCCCATTATAGTTTTTCTGCAGGCTGCTGAGCCTAGTAGTTTCATGCGGTGGGATTCCGCCACGCGAGCCATCCCCGCAGGATCTCACACAAGTCCGGTCCTATTGTTGGTAGTCTTACCGGTATCGTGCGAAATCGTCCATCGGCGCGATGCGAGTCATGGCAAAGTGAAAGAAGGGGAATGACCGTGCAGCAACGACATGCGTATTTCTGTGGGATCGTCTGTATGGCTGTGCTGGTGGGATCGGTGCAGACCCTGTGGGCTGAACCACTGGAGAAAAGATGGGTTGTACCTGTTCAGGTGCCCTACGAGGCGCCTCCAAAGGGACAGGAGCTGTCGGCTGAATCCGTCCCACAAAATACGAAACCGTTAACGGCTGTGGAGGTCCAGCGAGCGGAAGCGCTGCTGCCATTGCTGGAGGGTGCGCAAGAATTTTGGGCGATGGGGGAATTTGTACATCTTGGCGAGCCGGCCGTGCCGGTCCTGGTCAAGGGATTGGCCATGCCGGGACCGCGCATTCGATACAATGTCATTGAAACGATTTCAATGTTGAAGGCGGCTTCGGCTGTTCCAGCCCTCGTCGCTGCGGCCAAAGAACCGAACGAGATCCCGCGAGTGCGTGAACATGCATTGCGGGTGGCGGTTCGATTGGATGCAGCCAAAGTTGTCGATGCGATCGAGGTGTTGGCACGAGATCCGAATTCGTCGATTCGGAAGGCCGCCGCCTTCGAGGCTCGATATGTCAGAGAGAAGTCGGTGGTACCGGTATTGATCGGGATGATTGCAGATGAGGAACGTTTTGTTGGGCTCTCGGCGGTGCAGTCGCTCTGGATTCTGACTCGCCATGAATCAGAGTTTCACGACTGGGAGACATCGACGAAACAAGACCGCCAAGAGTGGGCGAACGAGTGGTTGGAATGGTGGAACATCCAGAAGGATAGCTTCGAAATGTCAGATCCAAAACGGCCGGCGAGGGTTCGCTAGTACGGTGCAATGTGCGAGACATGCGAGAAACGTGCGACAAAGAGAGATCGGATTCCCTTCCCTCGTTTTGCCGTGTCTTGCGAGGGCAAAAAATCCTGTGTTATATTTTGCCTGTTGCCCCCGTGCAACAGGTTTGTTAGAAGCTATTAAGAAGATAGAAGGATGATCGGTACAGTACATGCCCAAGCTCAAGATTGCAAAGCTCGGTAATCCTGTCTTGCGCCAAATTGCGGCTAAGGTTGATCCTCGCGACATTCGCACGTACGACATACAGCAATTCATCGATGATCTCATTGAGACGATGCTGGATGAGCCAGGGATCGGCTTGGCAGCCCCCCAGGTCTCGCGCTCGATTCAATTGGTCGTGATGGGTTGTGAAGGGGAAGATGGATTCCCTCAAACTGTTCTCATCAATCCCAAGATTGTCTTCTATGGTCCGCAGCAAGTTGAGAATTGGGAGGGCTGTCTCAGTGTGGACGGCTTGAGGGGAAAGGTAACGAGGCCGTCGGTCGTCAGAGTGCAGGCGCTGGATCGTCATGGCAAATCGATGGATTTCGAAGCGACCGGGCTCTATGCCGTCTGTATCCAGCACGAGATGGATCATCTGATCGGCAAGATGTTTTTGGATCGGATGACCGATATGTCGACGCTGACGCAACTTCATGAATTCAGTAAGTATTGGCAAAACGACCCTGTTCCCGTTATTTGACGAACCCGCCGTGATGATTCAGCGCTTGTGAAAACCCTGCTTAGAGTGCTCCACTATCTCAGCCCGCACCGTTCTATGGTGGTGGGCACGTTCCTGTTTGCCGGATTGGCGACTGCGTTCGAATTGATCCCCCCATGGCTGATCAAAATCATCATCGACGATGTCATCCAGGCCGGTCAGATCCAGCTCCTGGTATGGGTATTTCTCGCGTTGTGCGCCGCTTATGTGTTGCGAAACCTCTGTGGCTCGATACGGATTCGATTGAACAATGGGCTGGAGCAGCAAGTCGTCCACGATCTGCACGTCCAGGTATTCTCAGCGCTCCAGCGATTATCGATCAGTTTTTACGAGAATCGTCCAACGGGCGAAATCATGTCGCGGGTGCTGAACGATACCGAGCACATGCAGCGCATCTTCGTCGACGGGCTCGAAGAGATCATTACGGCTGGGCTGACGCTGATTGGGATCATGATCATGCTGTTTATGCTCAATTGGAAGCTGGCTCTGCTGGCGCTCGTACCGATTCCCATTTTGGTGGTGGGAGCGGCGCTGTTCACCAAACGTGTCCATGGGCATTATCGCGCGATTCGAAAAGGGGCGGCCGAACTGAATGCGCTGTTGCAAGACATGCTGGCAGGGATTCGGGAGACGATGGGTTTCAATCGTCAACCCTACGAGCAGGAGCGATTCGATCGGAAGAGCGATCGTTGCCGGCAAGACACCTTGAAGGCCATGTACCTCTGGTCCTACTACTCCCCAGGCATGATGCTGATCGGGAGTCTCGGCGGGGCCATGGTCCTCTGGTTCGGCACAGCCGAAGTGTTGCAGCATCGTCTGTCCGTGGGCGAACTCGTCATGTTCATTTCGTATCTCGCGCTCTTTTATGTGCCGATCAACCAGATCCACTCCGTCAATCACATGCTGCAACATGCGTTAGCCGCAAGCGAGCGAGTGTTCGAAGTGCTCGATCTCGTTCCAGAGGTCAGGGATCGTCCGGATGCTCGTGTGCCGGTCGCTCGGTTGCGGGGAGAAGTCGCGTTTGATCGCGTCGGGTTTCATTATCGAGCCGATGCGCCGATCTTGACCGACGTCTCGATATCCGTTCAAGCAGGAGAGCGCGTCGCGCTGGTCGGCCCGAGTGGAGCCGGTAAGAGCACGACGCTCAAATTGCTGATGCGGTTTTACGATGTGAAGCAGGGAGCCATCACCATTGACGGACATGATATCCGTGATCTGCCGTTGGCTTTTCTTCGAAGTCAGATCGGGCTGGTCCAGCAAGAGCCGTTCTTGTTCAATGGCACAGTGAGAGAGAATATTCTTTATGGGGACCTTCTGGCCGGGCAGGAGGAGGTTGAGGCGGCGGCAAAAGTGGCTCGGGCGCATGACTTCATCATGGCCCTTCCGAATGGGTACGATACCTGGATCGGAGAACGCGGCGTCAAGCTCTCCGTCGGGCAGCGGCAGCGTGTCTCGATCGCTCGTGTGATTCTGAAGGACCCTCCGATCGTCATGTTCGATGAAGCCACGTCCAATATCGACACCGAAACTGAGGTCAAGATCCGTGAGGCGTTGGACGATCTCACGAAAGGGCGGACAACGATCATCATTGCCCATCGCCTCTCAACTATTCATGGTGTCGATCGAATCATTGTCGTAGACCACGGCCATGTTGTCGAAGATGGAACGCATGAGACATTGATCGATCATGAAGGGGTGTATGCCAGATTATATGATGCTCAATTTCAGGTGTAGCAGGATGTTGAAAAAGGGAGCGGGGGGCGGCCAGGTGCCCTTCTTGCTCGCAGAACGCGCACGATAAAGCTGTGCTCGTTCGATGCGCGCAGTAAAGGGCAGCCTCGGCCACTCCCCTTAGGTGAGGTGTAAAGAACGGAAAGTTCTCGATGCGGCCTTGCTGGGTGGGATTTTTGAGACTTTCGCGAGGTTATTTTCATACCGTCTACTCAGTAGACAGAGTGCCTGGCCGTTGCGGATGGATCTGATCCACCGGTATACTCTGATTTATTCGTTGGGAGAGTCGGCCGATGGTGCTGATCTATGAAAGCGATCCGTTAGATAACGAGGACGCGCGCGGGCGCTTCTATCATGTCTGCCGCGGGCGAATCGATCGAACGGAAATCCAACTTCCGGCCAGCGAGAAGGTCTATGAGTGTGCCGTGTGCGGGATCGATCTTGAAGCTGAAGACTTTTGGCTGGCGCGGCAGAAAGGGTCGGTGTAGCGGGCAATGACTGGGAGCACCGGAAGAAAGACTGTCGGCGTATCGCGTGGGCTGATGATGCTCTGCGATATCTGCTATGCCCAGGTCATCGCCGATAAACTCACCGACGAGAAAAACTTTGTTGCTGATGCCGATACCCTCTTCGATACCATCTGCTTCGGTTGCACCGACATCAATCGGCCTCTAATCGACGACATGGCGGGTAGCGGAGAATGAGGATGTTGAAAAAAACCGCCAGCGTCGTTCTCGCCTCGAAAGCATCCTCAACGTAGCCCAGAGGCTACGCCTCCGGTGCTTCCATCGGCTGCGGCCTTGCTGGATGGTCTTTTTGAACATCCTCTTCATATCTTGACTACGTGGTCTGTGGCCGTACGAAGCAAAGGGGGCTGACACCTTAATCTGTCATGGATTTAATTTTGATAGGGAAAGAAGGAAGAAAAGCGAATATGAGCCAGATTAGAGTGTTTAGAATGATCGCGTTAGCCGAAGGAGTTTCATTTCTCACCTTGTTATTCATCGCAATGCCGATGAAGTACTTCATGGGTATGCCGGAGGTCGTAAGAGTCGTGGGCTCGATACACGGACTATTGTTCATGCTCTATGTCGGTCAGTTGGCCCGGGTTCATTTTGCACAACGATGGCCATTCATGTTTTCTCTGTATGCACTGATTGCCTCGGTTGTCCCGTTTGGAACATTTATGTTGGACAAACACCTTCGAAAGAAAGAAATATTAGTCAAGGTAGGTGAAGTGATTGCCTGACCGGCACTGCATCGATTTACCGGCATGTTTTTCCATCGAAGTAGGTGCAGCTCGTCTCCCCGGATTTTACTTTCCAGGTCTTCAGTAGGGGCGCTTGCCCGTTCTCTCTCATCTCGACAACGAAATCCACGAGGCCTGAAACCGGGAGTTTCTCGATGTGCGGCTTGGCGGCATCTGGAACATCGATCCAGAACACGGACCCAAGGGTGGAGATCAAGATACGATGTGTCTCCATATCCACATGAATGACGGGGCTGTAGAAGCTTTTGTCTTCAGCAATGCTAGGGGACGCGAGT
>DATIQH010000324.1:0-2303 GCA_035471155.1 Nitrospiraceae bacterium
GGTCTCAGCGACTTTAATTTGAAAGCGTTCCAGCCGCTGTCGTCGCGGCATACGCTCTCGGGTAAGTTCAATTACTGGCTCGAGGACTCCAATGTGACGTATTCCGGTCTGCGATTAAACGAGTGGGAGCAGAACCCGCTCGGCAACCCGTTCGGTTCGCGCGTTCGCCGTCTCTCCGTGTGTCTCCGCGTTTGCGATGGCGCGGCAGATGTACGCGCCGGCGGCGGTCACCGGAGCTGTTTCTCCACGTCTCCGCCCGAAAGCAGGAATTGGTTAACAGCAGCGTGATGCCCTGGGGCAATGTATTGAACCAGAAACTTGAATCTGCGCCGGCACCTTGTCTTTAATCGTGACAAGACCCGGGTGGCAAGCTATGGTCGCCGTACGGTTGGTGCCTTGTGCCCGTTTAACAGCATGACTTCGGCTGCTGCGATGCATTGATTGGTGGCAGGTCAGTGCCTTGAAAAAGGCCCGGCCCGACCCCGCTGGAGAGTCTGTAGATTGTTCGCAAGCCGAGCCGAGCTCGGGTCTGAATTCAGACTTGAGGAGGATGTCATGGCGAAGCGCAGGATGTCCACTTTCGAGCGGCTGGAAGGTGGTCGTCTGAACCGGAAACAGCGGAGAGAGTTGGGGCGGCAGGTAGCGGCGGCCGATCCCGGGCTGACAATTGTTCATGCCGACGCCGGAGGGATTGACGTGGGCAATGAGAGCCATTACGTGGCCGTGCCGCCGGATCGAGACCCAAAGCCGGTGCGGGAGTTCGGGTGCTGGACCGCAGCCCTGAAACAGATGGCGGAATGGTTAAAGTCGTGTCAAATCGGTACGGTGGCAATGCAAGCCACGGGCGTGTACTGGATCGCGCTGTACGACGTTCTCGAGCAGCATGGCATCCGGGTGGTGTTGGTAAATGCGCAGCATACCAAAAACGTGCCCGGACGAAAAACCGATGTGCAGGAATGCCAATGGCTGATGAAGCTGCACACCTATGGACTGCTGCGCGACTCCTTCCGGCTGGCGCAGGAGATGGAAGGCGTGCGCACGATCTGGCGACTGCGAGATCGGCACGTCAAGGAAGCCGGACGGGCGGTGCAGCACATGCAGAAAGCACTGACGAAAATGAACATCCAGTTGGCGAACGTGCTCAGCGACATCAACGGGCTCAGCGGACAAGAGATTATCGCCGCAATTTTACAGGGCGAGCGGGACCCCTGGAAGCTGGCGGATCTGAAAGACTGCCGGGTCAGGGCGAGCCGGGAAGAAGTGGCGCGCAGCCTGGAAGGGAACTGGCGGGAAGACGTGTTGTTTGAATTGCGGCAGGCGGTGGACAGTTACCACTTCGCGCACCGGCAAATGCAGGAATGCGACGGGAAGCTGGAGGGTTATCTGGCGAGCCTGCCAGCGCGAATGCTGGACATCCCCGCCCAGCCGGAAGGTGCGCCAGCGGCCACGCCAAAGAAGAAGTCGAAAAAGGTTAAGAAGCCCAAAGGCAACCAGCCGCACCTGGACCTGGAGACGGAACTGAAGCGCGTTTGCGGAGTGGATCTGACCTCGATCGACGGAATCGATGTCATGACAGCGCTGACGATTGTCTCAGAGATCGGAACGGATATGAGTCGATTTCAGGACGAGAACCACTTTACGTCGTGGCTGGGGTTGACTCCCGCGAAGGACATCAGCGGAGGAAAGACCATTGGACGAGGGAAGAGGAAAGTGAAAAACCGTGTTGCCGTGGCATTGCGCACGGCAGCCACGACCCTGTTGAAGAGCGACAGTTACCTGGGCGCGCGGTATCGCAATCTTCGCCGTCAGTTGCCCTCCTTCGCGGCGGCGGTCAAAGCCATGGGCCGGTATCTTGCGGTCTTAATCTACCGCCTGCTCACCCAAGGCGAAGCCTGGGTGGATCGAGGCGCGACGCGATTCGAGCGACGGCGGACCGAACAGGAAATGGCGAGCCTAAATTTCAAAGCCCGCGCCAAGGGTTTCAAATTGATTCCGATCACCGAAGGCAGCTAAACGAAAGCACGGCCGCCCCACCCAGTTTAAGTGCGTGCGACAAGAATCTGGCCGTGGTGTGCTCAATGCGGATCAGATGAGCCACCTTCACCCCGATAAATTCACAAAAAAGCAAAACCAACGCCGTCGATTCCTGGGTCAGAGAGGGGAAGTTTCTGGAGAGCTGGACTAAAATCAGAGGTGACAGTCCGAGTTGGCGTCTATGGACCGCGAACGCTGGTGTCGCATTCAGAACCTCTATCAGGCAGCCCTGGAACGGCAGCCTGACGAACGCCGCGAATATCTTAACC
>DATIQH010000325.1:0-3461 GCA_035471155.1 Nitrospiraceae bacterium
GCCGCATTCCCCGACATCAGAGTGACGCGCGATGAATACGACCCCAGGTCAACCGGGGTGATGTCGGTGTCGCCGGTGACAACGCGGATATCCAATGGGTCGATGCCGAGGCAAGGGAGGGGACCATGGCCGGCAACACCGACTTGATGGAATAGGACCCGGCGAATGCCGGATGGTAATAATGGTCTCGTATGATTGGAAAGAGGTCCCAGAGCCGGCCAATGATATGCGACAACGCTGACTTCAGTGATGGAAGCGCGACGGCTAATTGCTCTAGGATCGACCGTTCGTACGGTGAGTAGACACAGATACTCCCCTGTTCACCCAAAGATTTCAGCAAGGCTTCGGCAAGTGCCTTCCTCGGATCGCTCACATCCTTGTGAAGAAACTCCTCGTGACGCAACTCACCGGTTGCCTGTTCGATATGATTCGACCACTGAACCGGCAGCGCTTGATAGGGCTTGGTCTCCGAGAATCGAGGCACTGCTAACATGATCGTCTCAAAATCGAGGTGATGCACCGGATACTGCACAGCCTTCAACACCGGACCCAGTTTCTCGGATACCCACTCGACATTCTCTTTTACACGACGCTGAACCGGCGACAGCTTTATGCCAGCTGGAATCTCGTCGATCGTCGTCACCCCTTGCTGAGTCAACTGAGCAACTACTTGCTTCGAGCCCGGCAAGTAATGAATCCACCGCTCCGGCTTGTCTCTGGTGCAATGTTCCCAGAAAGGACAATCATAAGGTGTATGACAATGCCCGTCCGGCTCAATCTCAGGAGGTTGCGTATGGAGCAACATGTGAGTCATCGTGGCCAGCCGTTCTGGTACCGCAGCCCGTCGTTGAGCCACGGCTTCGGATAGATCTTCAATCGCAAATAACTCTGTCAAATCGATCGCCCCATCGCGATAGAAATACCCGGTATTGATGTGCATGAGACAGACTGACGCAAGCGTCAGTCCGGCGCCCAGTATCACGTCACTTTGCACAGCAAGATCTTCGAGATGCACGTCTTTGACCTTCGTTGAAGACTTGACTTCAATCAGGCGCCAGCCACCTGGCTGCCCATCCTCCAGGAAAACACGCTCCATGATATCCGCGCGAATCAACACTCCACCGTGCAAAAACGCCGCTTCGAAGATGGCCGGCACGGTGAGATTTTGGACCAGTTCAGCCGTCTGCGCGAGAGCAGCTTCCGTCTGGCGATGGCCCGCTGTCACCAAGACTCCGCCGGGAAAACGGCTCCGAGCCAACTCCCCGACTTCTGTTCCCATATCGAACATCGCCTGCGTTGCTGCATCCGGCTTGGTCGCGAGAGCAGGCTGATGAACTTCGAGGTACAGCCGCTTGTGACATTGCAGCCCTGATAGGAATTTTGACTTTGAAAGGCGCGAGTACTTCGGAAGCGGAACTGGTGAGGAATCGCTGAGCTCAGTCATGATGTAAAGACCCTACTCGGACAGACACACCTTTGTCTAGCAGGCAGAATGATCAACCAGAATCAGTTGCAGGCTGTTCAGAAAGGTCGCTCAGCAAGGCCGCAGCCGATGAAAGCACCGGAGGCGTAGCCCCTGGCTACGTTGAGGATGCTTTCGAGGCGAGAACGAAGCTGGCAGCCTTTATCAACAGACTGCTAGGATGGCCCGCCATGGCATCCAGCATTGCACAGATCAGAAAATCAGTCCTCACCCTTGCCTTACCGGTCACGGTCAGCACACTGCTTCAACGCACAGAAGGCATTGCCGCTGTCTTCCTTGTCGGTGGTCTCGGCGCCACATCCATCGCAGCCGTTGGACTTGGTCAATTGCTGGCCTTCATCGCCACGACACTGGTTTCTGGATTATCCGTCGGCGCCAACGTCCTCATCGCCCAATTATGGGGCGCTCGCCGCACCAAAGACGTCGGAGAAGCCGCCACGCATCTCCTTGGAATGGCCGCCATCGTGTCTTGCTCACTCGTAATACTCGGATTGTCGCTGAACCATGTCATCATGGAGCTGTTGGGTGCAGAGCACGATGTCATCGCCCTCGCTCTTCCCTACTCGAACTTCATCTTCCTGGTTATTCCCTGCACGATCTTCTTGCAGGTTCTTTCCTCGATTATACAAGGCACAGGAGACACCAAAACTCCCATGTATGCCTTGATCGCGGTAAATCTCCTGTATCTAACGATCGCCTATCCACTGATCTACGGACTCTGGGGCTTCCCTCCCTTGGGTATCACTGGAGCAGCCGTGGCAGCCGGTCTCGCGGAAGGAACGGGCGTGGCCTACCTCCTCTGGTCTTGCCGAACACTCTTGAAAAGATCACTCCACATTCGGCGCGATCTCTTGCGCTCGACCTGGCAGATTGGCGCATCGGTCTCCGGTGAGCGAATATTCCAACAGGCAGGGATTATCCTCTACACCAAGATCGTCCTACTCTATGGCACGGTGACCTACGCCTCTCATCAAGTCGGCTTGTCGATCGAGTCCCTGTCATTCCTGCCGGGATATGGCTTCGCCATCGCAGCAGCCACGATGGTGGGACAGAGTATCGGCGCAGGGAAATATGTCCGGGCCAAATTGGAAAACTGGGAGGCGAACCGCCTGGCGGGCATCGCGATGGCCTCAATGGGCGTCCTGTTCTTTTTCTTTCCTTACATGCTGCTCCGCGCTTTTACCAACGACGAGGCCGTCGTTGAACTTGGGACGGTGTTCCTGCGCATCGTCGCCATTCTCCAAGTTCCACTCGCCCTCACCATGGTTCTGGCCGGATCGTTGCGTGGGGCCGGCGACACTCGATTCATCATGTTGGCGACGACCATCGGCATGTGGGGAGTCCGCCTGCCCCTCGCAGCAATTGCAGGCCCCTGGCTCGCACTCGATGTGCTCTTCGTCTGGAGCGCGATGATCGCAGATTGGACAGTCCGAATGGCCTTGCTATTGTGGCGCTATCGATCAGAACGGTGGAAAGCGATTCAGGTTATTCGCTAGTCTGGTTTGTGTGGTTTATCCGGTTGATGATTTGGTTCATCTGGTTAGTTTCGTTCAACCAAAAACTAAATAGACCAAATAAACAAGCAAAACCAGTCGGTCCCCTCGCACTCACACTTCATGAATGACGGTTCACACTCCTGTGCGGTAGATTTTTTTATTGATTTCATTGTCGGCTTGTCAGTATGTTACTGACAAGTGGCCGGGAAGCCGAACATGTCGGCGACCTTAAGCCTGCCATCGTTTCTACAAAAATAGTAGATACGACAACTTCATCAAAACTATCATGTCTGAAAGGAGATCATTATGAAAACAAAGGCAATTTTCTATCACGCAGGGTGCCCAGTGTGCGTCGCAGCCGAGCAGAGCGTCGCCAACGCCCTGGATCCATCGAAATATGACGTGGAACACGTCCATCTCGGAACAAGCAAAGGGCGGGTGAAAGAAGCGGAAGCAGCCGGTGTCAAGTCAGTGCCGGCTCT
>DATIQH010000326.1:0-9244 GCA_035471155.1 Nitrospiraceae bacterium
ATCTCGACCCGCGACGACGCGGTGCGCGCGCGCACGCTGGACGTCATGTACGCGCTGATCGAGCAGTGCGCGGTGCTCGGCGGCAGGTATCTCGTGCACGGTTCGCCCCACCTGGTTAGTTTCGTTCAACCAAACAAACCAAATAACGGCCTGTTAGACATCCACGGCCATACCCAGCCTTAAAAAAATGAACTGGAACGAGAGGGACGACAACCCTAAAGAACGTCCGACCGCTTGCAGATACATATCCGCTTGGGGCCGGTAGCGATCGACTCTGGTCTGTACATCCTCAGCCACTACATCGTCTGTCTTATAGTCGGCAATCCAGATCCGGTCGTCAAGCCGGTAAATCAGGTCGATCACCCCTTCCATCATCTGCCCCTCGCCCCAGGGCATGACAAACGGGACCTCTCGTCCGAGCACCGCCGCGCGTTGCAGCCGTCTATAGGGCTCGGAGGAAAGGAAACCATCAAAGAGCGCCGTCAGGTCCTCCGTAACGTCGGGTATCAACTGAGGATGATCCTGTGCCACATAGAGGCGACAGACCTGCTCGATGACCGGACAAATCTCTGCGCAAGGCCTGGTGAAGTCCCACTGTTCGAGCACCGCATGGGCACAGACTCCTACCAGCCGACTCAGGTCGGCGTGACGGCCTGTGACAATACGTGGGGTCATTACTTCGGACCTGATTCCTATGAGGCTCGAAGGAGTCAGATGTCGCTCCGTCGCTCGACACCGCTCCCACTCAACCTGCCTTGCCTGACGGCGAATAAGGATGGGACCAAGACCCGGTTGAGGAACCATGGCAGCCATGGATTTCTGTATACGCCGTCTTGCGGCAACCGTGGCCGGCGTGATCATGCGAGTGAGCGTGCTCGTTCCAATACGGATCTGGTCAGATTTCGAAAACCCATCCTCGTCTTCAATTGCCTCTCCGAGCAAAGAAAGGACTGTGTCATGTCCAGGCTTAGTAGTCTGACCCCCGGATAAGATCAACAGATCGCGCGCCCTCGTCATCCCGACATACAGAAGTCTGCGTTGTTCCGCCTCCTCTCGCGCCGCCATCTTCATATCGACGAGCACCGCTCCAAGATTCGAACGGCCTCCCAGCCGCACACTATAACAGCGGCTCGACCAATCATGATGGATGGATGGCCCCTTGCGAGGATTCTTGGCTCCCTGGTGCAGGCCAGGAAGAATGACCACAGGAAACTCCAAGCCTTTGGCCTTATGAATGGTCAACACACGGATTGCGTCCAGCGATTCTTCCGCCAGGGGGCTTTCCCCTTCATCCGGCTGTTCCGATATTCGCGTCATCATGAGATCGACGAACCCGGTCAAGGTGAGATGGGGGCGATCGGCCAGCGCTTCGGCCATCTCCCTGATTTTCTGGAGATTGGCCACAGCTTGCTCGCCATGGAGCGATGCGGCGGCCAACTCCAGAACAGGCAATCGATCGAAGAGTAGATCGATGGCGTCGGGGACAGGCTGCAAGGGAGCGAGCTGATGCAGTTCAGCCAATCGCTCATAGAGCCGCCGCACTGTTTCTGCCCGTGGATGGTTCCACGCAGATAGCCGTTCCCTTCGTTGGTAGCCCAATCCATCGATCCGCTGGAGGGCCAGCAGATCCCGGTCAGCCATGCCGCCGAGAGGTGAGCGCAAGACTCCGACCAACGCAATAGAATCGTGCGGGTTGTCGATGACCCGGAGGAGGTTCACCACATCGACAATTTCCTGCCGCCGATAAAAGTGCTTTTCCCCGTCTGTGATATAGGAGATATCGTAGCGGCGAAGGGCGTCCAAATAGACCTGTGCCTGGGTCAGCTTTCTGAAGATCAAGGCAATGTGGCCCGGCCTCAGCGGACCATCGCGCCGATCGCGATCCGTGACTGTCGCCTCTGGAAGCAGCTCTTCTTTCAGCCAGCGCGCCAGCGCTTCCGCCTCCGCTCTGGTTGCAGCCTGCACATCGAACTCGTCGTCGTCCTCCTCCGCGGTCACAAGACGAAGCTGCGCGCCGGACACCGACACCTCCGGTTTTCGTTGCGGCTTGACTGCCAGAGGTTCATTGGCCGGCTGAATGTGCTCTGCCGGTTGAAAGAGCCGGTCGAAGACATTGTTGACGACGGCGAGCACCGCCTCGTTGCTGCGAAAATTCGTCACCAGGGAATAGATCGTTCCCCCACCGGCTCGTATCTTCTCCACCACTCGCTCGAAGGCTTCGATGTCGGCTCGACGAAAAGCATAGATCGACTGTTTGGGATCACCCACAATAAATAATTTGCCCGGCTCCAGTTCTATGTCTTGCCACTCAGTCCTGTGACTGCCCGCCCTTTCACCCAGATACAGGATGATCTCGTACTGCACTGGATCTGTGTCCTGAAACTCATCGACCAAAATCGCCCGATAGGTCTGTTTGATCCGAGCACGGACGGACGGATGGTCGCGC
Source organism: Nitrospiraceae bacterium (assembly GCA_035471155.1). Taxonomy (GTDB): domain Bacteria; phylum Nitrospirota; class Nitrospiria; order Nitrospirales; family Nitrospiraceae; genus Palsa-1315. Next base: position 2,447 of record DATIQH010000326.1, read on the forward strand.
AGGAGAGTCTTGGCCCGTGCCAGCAGCCCATCGAAGGGAATCCACCCGGAGGTGATCAGCCCATACCGAACCTGATTCAAGAAGGGCCGCACGAGCGTCACCACCTCTTTGAAGTATGGCTGGTCCACTGTGAGGAGTCGCTGGGCGAGTCCAATGATGGAGGCAGCTTCCTGAAACGGAGCAGGATCCCAGCCGCCAGGCGCCTTTCCAAGATCCTTCTCCAAGCGAGCCTGGTCGTCCTGTGTCAGTTGAGCGAGTCCGGTCGGTCCTTTTTCTATCAGCAGTGCCATCGACTGCACGGCGGCAGCCAGCATCTGTTCCGCCTTACGCCGTTTCGGCCGATCCTGTGCGGCAAGAAGACTGGCGGCGCGGCCATGCATGGCCATGACCCAGTCCTTCAGGCCGCCATCGAGGGGAAGGGATCGGCATTGACGTTCCAGTTCATCCAGGTCCACAAAATCTCCAGCGAGAGCTTCAGTAAACTGCCGGAGATCTTCGAGAGTCGTCCCAGCGAGAACTCGTCGCCATCGTTCATGTTGTGGTCCGGATGATCCAAGTTCATCGTCTAGCCATCGATCCCAATAAGAGTGAAACAATTCCTTAAATCGTGATCCATCATCCTCTTGAAATAACGGATCAATTTCTGACTCAGCTGGATGAAGTCTCAGAAGGTGGGCGGCAAAACTATGCAAGGTGCCGATCTGAGCTTTTTCTAGCTGCCCTAGGGCCATCCTCGCTCGTTCACCGACTTGTTCAGCAGAAAGATGGTATCGGGTTCTAAAAGTATTGATCAGGTCTTCATCCTGCTCGGTGAGCCGAAGGAGTTGCACTCGCAGCCGTTGTTTCATTTCCGTTGCCGCTTTGTTTGTGAACGTGAGCGCGACAATCTCCGTAATGGCCAATGGGCTCGGCTCTCTCATGAGGAGGTTGAGGATGCGATTGACAAGGATCGTGGTCTTGCCCGTCCCGGCTCCTGCCATCACCACGACATTGTGGTCCCAGGATGTCTCTGCTCGGAACCGATCCTGGGAGTCCGTGAGCGCCACAAATTCAGTCATCGCCGACCTTCTGTTTTCTTAGTTTGCGCATGGCTCTGGCTTGGGGCGATCGATAGGAGCGCCACCAGGCCATGGTGTCGTGGCGGCGGCAGGCCCCGGAGAATTCACAATAGTCGCAATAGCCATCGGGAAAAATGAAGAACTCCCCGTTCGCAATCCCTTGAATCAATGTCTTGAGCGTCTGCCGAATCATGTCACCGGTGTGGCCGGTCCAGAGGCCGGCGTCGAAGATCGATCGCGAGATCTGCTGCTTCCACTCCGGAGCCAGGAAAAATAATTGGACATCAGTGACAGCGGGCCGCGACGGCAGCGTCATGCGGGCATAGAGCGGTGGTTGGAGTCGAAATCCCCGGACAGCCGACAGAGCGAGGTTACGATCCACGGCAGCGATCTCATTCCCCTGCTTAAATTTATAATCCACGATACGGAGCGCTAGAGGTTCAGCTCGGAAGTCGACACGGTCCAAGGTGCCATGAATCTTCAAGGAAGACGGCGATGCATCGTGTTCCAGCGAAATGGTTCCTTGGGCTGCTGCCTCAAATGCGACAGGACGGAATCCGGTTGCGAGATACTCTTCCTGATCGGACGATACAGCCGTCGTGACCAGCGTGATCACCTGTTCGCGAGCCAATGTCCAAAGTAGATCATGCCCCGTTCCCTGACTTGCCGCATGGGCGGCAAAGGTTTCGGTCACCGCATCGTGCACCAGAGATTGCACCGTGATCTCGTTCAGTCTGGCATCCGGCCACCGAAGCAGCAGTAGTCGTTCGTAGCTCACACGAAGCGATTCATGAACAAGAGTTCCGAGCATGACGGGAGGCAGGTGGTCGTCACGGAGCCGTCGTACCGGTTCCAATCGAAGAACTTTTTCTGCGAAGTACTGAAAGGGGCAGGTCGCATATCGCTCCAGTGCTGTCGGCGAGAAACTCCGTTCCGCTGCCGCCGGTTCCTGTGCGCCGACCAGGCCGTCGAAGGGACCCAGTTCAGGCGACTCCCGCTCGATGATCTTCAGGGTGGCAAGGCCCTGTTCAAAGAGATGCCGGTCCCGTCCGGTGGCATCGAATACCGGCAGGGCATCGTGGCCTTGCAACAGGCAACCCAAAACCAATTCCTCCGCTGCCAACAGACCTTGGATCGAGGGTTGTTCATTGATCCGCTGGCTCAGCCGTCGAGGAATCTGCGCTTCCAGCTTCGCGATGAATCGCGGATCGCGCATGGCCATCGCGACAAAGCTGGACGGAGCCATGACTCGCCCTGTTTCGTCGGCTCGCTGATACGAAAGATAGAGCCGATTGGTCGCCGAGCGGCTGAGGAGTTCAAACAAGAGGAGTTCCTCTTCGTGTCCCGCTAACTTCTCATCGATCTTGTAGCCCAGAGTCGATTCCAACAGAGCTCGTTGACGGTCGCGCAGAAAGGGATCTTCCCGCACGTATCGTGGAAAGATTTTTTCGTTCATGCCGAGCAGAAAGAGCGCGCGAACAGTCCCGCCTCGCGCTGTCATGGCGTCCAGCACCTGGACACCCTGGTGCCGGCCTTCTTCGATGGGAATGCTGGTTTTCTCCAAGACCTGCCGGAACAGTTCGACCCACTCTGCCCAGAGAATGTCCCCGCCGAGCGGGTCCAGCTGCTGTAACCGGGCCAGAACAGACTGAACAAGTGAGCCGACCTTGATGAGATCAGCCGATTCGGGCGATCCAGTCGAGGACAGGCCGGACAGCCCGGGCGCATGAATATGTGATTGCGCCAGTTCGAGAAATGCATCGGTCAAGGTCCCGATCGATCCTTGCGCGGGGAGAGCCCGGCAATCATGAATCAACCGCGACACGATCTCCCACAAGGATGTCAGCTGTGATGTATCATGCGACCCGACCGGTCTCTCGTCATCATCGCCACGGTCCGCTTCTGCATCCCGTAGAATCGACGAACTGGCCGGCTCTGCCATTCGGTTCCATTCCGCCTCCCCCTTCGTAATACCCAAGGTGTAGACCAAGGAACGCCAGATATCAGGCCGGAGATCAGCTCCGGTTGAGCCGACACCTTGGACACGGTAGAAGGGCGACGTGACCACATCCAACATGGCAACGCGGTCAAAGTCGTTCACTGGGAGTGCCGCGAAGCGTAAGAGGGTTTTGACCAGGGGCTCACGCAACAGCGGCTTTCCGGCCGTTGACGTGAAAGGGACCAGATAACGATCGAATACCGATTGCAATCGGGCTTGGTAGGGTTCCAGTGTGCGAGTCATCATTCCAATCTCATCGAAGCGATAGCCGTTCACCTCGACCAGGGTCAGAATTTCACGGCAGACCGTCTCCAGCTCCTCTTCAATCCCGATCACGTTCTTGACTGAAAGTTCGACCAACTTCTTTGTTGCGCTTCCCTCCCCCTCCCCGCTCAGGTCCTCGTAGGTGTCTGACAGCGGAAGAAGATGCCGCTCGAAGAATCGGCGGGCAAAGAAGAAGGCCGGGCGGTCTTGCAGCGGAAAATATAATGTGGTCGGCGCCACTTCGATCACTGTTTCGAAGAATGAAAGTTGAACTTGCGAAAGATCATAGAACCCATAGTAAAACAAGTGTTGCAACCCCTTGATGAACTGGGAAGCTGAAAGATCTCGACCCAGTGAGGCAGCCAGGTCATCCGGAGAACCGACTACGAGCGACCGACTGGCTTCCATGACAGCCGCATGCAGGGTGAATAGGGAGCGGAGCCAGGTTCGATCTTCCTCCTCGAATACTCCCTCCGTAAGGGCTTTCAATGCCGTCGTTGGCGCGACCACCGCGTCTTTCAAGTCGCGCACTGCCGCCCACAAGCCCTTCCAGGTTCCTGGTGAGGCAGGCAGGCGCGTGAGCGGTTCGAGTCCCGGAAGCTTCCGCTGAATGATCTGCCGCACCAATTGCTCGAAGAAGAAGTCGTCGACCAGTTGCAGGGACGGTTCGGGACCGGCCTGAGAGACCGATGCGAGATCGTCACGCAGACGAAGAGCCAGCTGGTGGAATGTCAGGAGGTGGATATTGAGGAAGGCGTGAGGCTCATGTCCGGTGAGTACTAGCTTGAGCCGTTCGACCAGCGAAGCTGAAGGAACAATGACGGCGAGCTGAGCGAAGGGATCTACGGCCTTACGGGACCGAATGTCCTCGACCAGGGCACGATCAAGCACTGGATGAAAAGGCCCGGTGACGAGGCGAAGCATCTAATACCGCAGAGACTAGCCGGTTTCCGGCCCTAACAGCTCACCGTTGCAATCCACACAGCACCAGTCGCCGTCGATGAATGCCATCGGATCGCCGCACATAGGGCAGTCGGGCGGGGGGCCTTTGTCGATGACGGGGAGTTCGGGTAGCTCAAAGTCATCGTCGATCATGAAGCAATCCTTCTCCCCTACTCGCGCGGTTTCATCTTAAGTAACAGGGCCTTCTCGGCACTCTCCCGGCTCGGTACCCCGACGAACGTCAGCCGCCCATCGATAATGGTGGCCGGCACTGCCCTGACCGAATGCCGATCGGCCAGACTCTTTCCATCCTCCGTGGTGATATCCACCTCGCGATAACCGAAGCTATACTTCACCCGAAGCTGTTTCCACAGACTCTTTGCCGAGGGGCAAGCCCCACAGCTCGGCGAGACTAAAAGCAAAATATTCGGCACCAGTATCCTCTCAGAGTTACGCGTGATCTTAGCACCGGATTCCATGGGGCAGCAAGCGAGGAGAACTGGAAAACCTGGCCTTGCAAACTGGCCGCTACCATGCTAGCGTGCCAAGGCTGTCACGCTTAAGGGCCGTCTCCTTTCCGCACAATCACGTGCGTGAAGGAACCGTATCAAATTCATATCGACGTCACGGACGTCGCTCGACTTGAGAATAAGGGGGCCAGTCCCCCTCGCCTGCGTAAAGTAGGTGCTCTGCAAGTCTTGAGGGGAGGTGAAGGCATGGGAGTGGTTTCGATCAAGGAATTGTTAGAAGCGGGTGTCCATTTCGGGCACCAGACGAATCGATGGAACCCGAAGATGAAGAAGTTCCTCTTCGGAGAACGCAACGGCATCTACATCATCGACCTTCAGCAAACACTGGCTCGGATGGAGCAGGCCTATGCCTTCGTCCGCGATACCGTCGCCGCAGGCCAGTCCGTCCTGTTTGTCGGAACCAAGCGGCAGGCCGCTGAAATCCTTCAAGAAGAAGCTGTCCGCGCCAACATGTTCTTCGTCAACCAACGCTGGCTCGGTGGGATGTTGACGAACTTTCAGACCATTAGAAAGAGCATCGACAAAATGAAAAAGCTGGGAGCCAAGCTGGCCGATCCCAGTCAATACGGATTGAAGAAAAAAGAAGTCATGAAGATGCAGAAGGAGATCGTGAAGCTGGAGAAGTATCTCAGCGGCATCAAGGATATGCGCGGGGTTCCGGGAGCGGTTTTTGTCCTCGACACACGCATCGAACACATTGCCGTGCAGGAAGCGAACCGGTTGGAGATCCCTGTGATTGCGATTCTGGATTCGAACTGCGACCCTGACCACGTCACCTACCCGATCCCTGGAAACGACGACGCCATTCGCTCCATCAAGCTCATCACGTCCCGCATTGCCGACGCCTGCATCGAAGGCGCGCATTTGCGGACACAGCGCGAAGAAGCGGACTTCAAGCCAGTTCCGGCAGGGGGAGACAAGGCCGCAGCCGTCAGCTTTGCCAGTGCGCCGGCTTCATAACGCCCGATATCGTAGACATCAACGCCTACACCCACTGTTTATCGAGAAGGACCGTCACGTATGGCTGGATCAAGTCATCTTGTCAAAGAACTGAGAGAGAAAACCGGCGCAGGCATCCTGGATTGCCAGAAAGCGCTCACCGAGAACGGCGACGATATCGAGAAAGCCATCGATTTCCTGCGACAAAAAGGCCTGGCCGCCGCGCTCAAAAAGTCGGGCCGTGAGACCAACCAAGGCCTCGTGCATGCCTATATCCACATGGGCGGGAAAATCGGTGTACTCATCGAAGTCAACTGTGAAACCGACTTCGTTGCGCGAAATGATGAGTTTAAGACGTTTGTCAACGACCTGGCTCTCCAGGTGGCTGCCGGGAAACCCTCCTATGTCAGACGGGAAGATGTCCCCGCCTCGCTCATCGAAAAAGAGCGATCGATTTATGAAGGACAGGCCAAAGCAATGCTCAAGCCCCCTGCTGCATGGCCGAAGATCGTCGAAGGCAAGTTGGAAAAATTCTTCCAGGAGACCTGTCTGATCGAGCAGTCCTTCGTCAAGGACCCTGCCGTCACAATCAAGGATCTCCTCGCAATGAAGATTGCCATCATCGGGGAGAACATGAATATCCGCCGCTTCACCCGGTACCAATTAGGCGAAGCATGAGCCCTGGCAACTATCGGCGCATCCTCCTCAAAGTGAGCGGAGAGATGTTGGCCGGTGAGCAGGGCTACGGCATCCAACCCTCCATCCTAGAAGGTCTCGCCTCGGAGATCGCCTCCGTCGTGGCCTTGGACATCGAAGTCGCCGTGGTCATCGGCGGCGGCAATATATTCCGCGGGATTGCCGCGAGCGCGTCCGGTATGGAGCGCGCCTCTGCCGACTACATGGGGATGCTCGCAACCGTACTCAATGCCTTGGCCCTGCAAAATGCGCTCGAACGCACCGGCATTATGACGCGAGTCCAGTCCGCAATCGAAATGCGCCAATTGGCCGAGGGTTATATCCGGCGACGAGCCATTCGCCATCTTGAGAAAAAACGCGTGGTCATCTT
>DATIQH010000327.1:0-2265 GCA_035471155.1 Nitrospiraceae bacterium
GGCTACAACGCGGCCACGGAAGAGTATGTGGACATGATCAAGGCCGGCATCATCGACCCCACCAAGGTGTCTCGTTGCGCGTTGCAGAACGCCGCGAGCGTCGCGGGATTGATGCTCACGACCGAGGTGATGATCACCGAACTGCCGGAAGAGAAGAAAGAGCCGGCCGGCGGCCCAGGCGGGCACAGCCACGGTGGCATGGAAGGCATGTACTAAGAAGCCACGCTAGGAAGCCGTCGGCTTTCAGCAACGAAGGGCCCGGCGGGTGATCCGCCGGGCCCTTCGTGTTTCGTGGCTCATCCCAGCGCGACAATGAACCTCAGTTTGAATGAGCCAGGGGAATGTCTGTGATTGTCGAAGTCGAATCAAACGAAAATTGCGAGGCGAGTGTCTTCGCACGATTCAAGGAGATCGGCCCTGCTCGAACCGTTCTGCAAATAAAGCTCTACGACAGAAACCCTGCCGGAGAATGGTATTGGGTCACTGGTTGGAGCGACAACGAATCCACACCTCTTTGCCAGGCCTATGCCCAGCTGGTTGAGGACTCAGGAGCGGGCCTGACGCATTTAGTCTACGGGGGCCTTTATGGCGTACGGTTCAAGCCGATCAACATCGAGGAACCTTGGAGTCTCGAAAGTCCGCATCAATGGGGAGAAGCGTACCTCTCATTGGCCAGCGATCATGACCTGCGGTATGCCGATGTGAGCCGATGCATGGAGGGGAAATAGCCGGCTTGCCCCCGCGCGCAGGAATCAAGGACTTCGCTAGTTCCCTCTGCTGCCCCTAACGATCATAGCGAAACACCGTTGCGGCGAGAACGTGAAAGCGGGCGAGGCGAAATTCCAGCATGAAATACGCCGGGACTTTTCGGGACCGAGAATAAAGTGGATGGCTGCGCAACATTCGTCGCAATAGATGAGCAAGCCGGATAGGCTTCTACAGCTATTTTTTCGGCATTCGCTCGATCAGTTTGAATACTTTCTTGAACATCGCCGAAGTTTTCGGCATGTCGAAACATGACCGAAAAATGTCGTTCACGAGTGTGGTATGGTCGGCAAGATCGGCTTGAAACTGCTTCACGGCGATCGGGCGATCGGCTCTGTCATAGCCCATGCGGATGGCGCAACGTTCTAATTCTTTCTGCTGATCCGGGAGGGCGTGAGTTTGCAGATCGTGCACCATCTGAAGTTTGTGTTCCACGTCTCGGAGAAACTTATAGGCATGGGTAAGATCGGTCTGTTGCTTTCTCGACAGAATACCGGACTTCTGAAGCCGCGCCAACGAATCGAGAGTCCCACGGCCAAGAATCCCCGGCAATCGACGGCTAGCCAGCACCTGAATAGTCTGGACGAGAAATTCGATTTCCCTGATCCCGCCGACACCGAGCTTGACGTTGCGCTGTTCATGTCCGCGCTCCGCCATCTTTGCGTCAATCCGTTCCTTGACCGATCGAACCTCTTCTACAATCGCAAGGCCCTCCTCGATATCCTGGCGTTTCGATGAGGGGGCCAGCACAAAGGGCCGCACCATCTTGATGAACGATTTCCCAACCTCATGCGATCCGGCGATGGGCCAGGCCTTCAGCAAAGCCAACCGTTCCCACACTTGGCCTCTCGTCCGATAGTACTTGGCATAGTCATCAAGCGAGCGGGTGAGCTGGCCCACCGAACCTTCTGCCCGCAAGCGGAGGTCCACGCGATAGACGTACCCTTCATGGGTCTGTGCGGTCAGCGCCTTCGTCAGCTCCCGCGCGAGAATTTCAAAATATTCTTCATTGGACAGCACGCGCTGCATCGCGCCCTTCGTCTTTGCGCGTCCTGACGCAGCCGGCCTGGTTTCCCCCTCATGAGACTCACAAACATAGAGCACGTCTACGTCGGAACTGTAATTGAGTTCGTGTCCACCCAGCTTCCCCATCGCAATGACGGTGAAGCCTGTCTCCACCCATCGCCCCTGCCGATTCTGGTGCATCGGAATCCCGTGCCGGGACCGCAAATCGTGATCGACAATGCGATAAGCGGCATCGATGAGCACCGAGGCAAGATCCGAGAGCGACGCCGTTGTTTCCACCACATCGGCTAACCGGAGGAGATCGCGCACGCCGATGCGCAGCATCTCTCGACGACGGAATCGTCTGAGCGCATCCAGCTTGAGTTCAGTAGCGGTGACACTCTCCAGGCTTTGCCGAATTGTACGTTCCATCCCTCCCCTGGTGGGCGCAGTAGACAACACGTTCTCTTGCGCCAGCCAGTACAGCAACAGCGG
>DATIQH010000328.1:0-2245 GCA_035471155.1 Nitrospiraceae bacterium
CGAACTCGACGAGGCGCTGATCGACCGCTTGATCGATCGTTATCTCGATCGGTTGCCGGCGCATCAGCAAGTGTGGACCAGTCGGGATGCCTTTCGCCGCCTGTTCGACTTCACGAGTATCCAGCGCAACCTCAAGGCAGCGGGGCGATTCGTCTACATCGATCGCGTCAAAGGCAATCCCAAGTTCCTCGCCGACATCCCGCGTGTCTTGAACTATGTCAAACGCAACCTCCAGAAATATCCTGAATTGATTGTGCTCCGAAAGCATCTCACTTCCTACGTACCGGAACTGCGGTAGCAAAGGGTAATTACTGAACGATGAATTCTAAATTTCAACTCAGCACTTCGATATGAAAGCCATGATCCTCGCAGCGGGTCTGGGCACTCGCCTGCGACCGCTCACGAACATGATTCCGAAGCCGCTCCTCCCCATCGCGGGCACGCCGCTGATTGTGTGGAATCTTCTGCTGCTGAAGCGGCATGGGTTCCACGATGTCGTCATTAACCTGCATTATCTTGGACCGATGATTGAGCAGGCGCTGGGCAACGGCTCGCGGTATGGGTTGCGGATCGTCTATTCACGCGAGCCGGTCATCTTGGGCACAGGGGGTGGCCTCAAGCAGGCGGAGCCGCATTTTTCCGGTGAATCGGTGTTGGTGCTCAACGGTGATACGCTCGTGGAGCTTGATCTCGGCGCGTTGTGCGAATTTCACCGGCAACGCGACGCCGTGGCGACGTTGGCTCTGCGCAAAGATCCTGAGGCGGAACAGTGGGGGCTGGTGGAAATGGATTCGGATAACCGGATCGTGCGGATTACCGGGCGCGGACGCACAGACCAAGTGCCGACTCAGCCGCGCATGTTTGCGGGGATCCATGTGCTCCGTCCACGGATCCTGCGAGATGTGCCGAAGGGCGTAGCCTCGACCGTCATCGACCCCTATGTGGCGGCGATTCAGCGAGGGGAGGCGGTGCTCGGGTATGACTATGAGGGGTACTGGTCTGACATTGGGACGCCGGAGCGTTATGCGCAAGCCGAGCAGGATGCATCAGCCGGTCGCATCACGCTTGCCTCAAGGCAGCAACCCGTAGCAGGATGCTGAAAAAGCCCGCCAGCGTCCGTGGAACGTGACGCTGGCAGAATAAATACCCACCTCGTTTGGCTCGTCTCGCTCGTCCCGCGCGCTAACGCTAGCCCTGCGTCGCTTTCACTTTTAGCTGTTTGACCAAGCGGGCCAGATAGGTGCGCTGGAGCTTGAGGTGGTCTGCTGCTTTTGTCTGGTTGCCCTCCGCTTCTTCGATCGCCCGCTCGATGATGTAGCGGCTGTGTTCTTCCATCGACTCATGGTAGGGAAGGGAGAGGTAGGGGAGCGGCTCACCCGGCGAGGTGCGACCCATGGCATCCAACGACAGCATGTCCGGTTCGATGGTGTCCGAGTGGTTCAAGACAACGGCCCGCGCGACAACGTTATCCAATTCGCGAATGTTTCCCGGCCAAGGGTACCGACGCATGGCTTCCATGGCCGAGGGGCTGAACATCATACCGGGCCGCTTCGCATCCCTGGCATGTCGGTTCAAGAAGAATTTGGCCAGAGCAGGGAGATCGTCGGGGCGCTCGCGGAGTGGAGGAAGGGTCAGGCTGATGACGTTCAAACGGAAAAAGAGATCCTCACGAAACTCACCGGTCTTCACGGCCTGTCGGAGATCCTTGTTCGTGGCGGCAATGATCCGGATATTGACCGATACCAGGCGTGTGCCGCCGACTCGATGAAATTCCCTGTCCTGAAGGACGCGCAAGAGCTTGGCTTGCAGCGGGAGCGACATGTCTCCGATCTCGTCCAGGAAGATCGTGCCTCCGTCCGCCATCTCGAGTTTGCCTTTTTGCAGGCGGTCCGCGCCGGTGAAGGCGCCGCGTTCATGTCCGAAGAGTTCGTTCTCAAGCAACGTTTCCGTGAGGGCGACACAGTTGATGACGACCAGCGGCATGGCCTGGCGCGGACTCCATTGGTGGATGGAGCGGGCGAAGAGTTCTTTGCCTGTGCCGCTTTCACCGAGCAGTAACACACCGGCATCGGATTTGGCGGCGCGTTGGGCCGACTCCATCACTGCGCGGATTTTCACGCTCATGCCCACGATCGACGCGTAACGGCTGTCCACTTCGGACTTGAGACAGGCCACCTGTCGTTTGAGACCGTCTCGCTCTAAGACCTTGCCGATCACAAGGAGTAGATGGTCCTTGTCCAGCGGC
>DATIQH010000329.1:0-1515 GCA_035471155.1 Nitrospiraceae bacterium
GGTGGCATGGCTTCTCCATTCAACACGCCGCGCCGCCACAATCCCCTGCCAGTCTCCTGTTGCTCTGGATACGACCGCCTTAATCTCATCAAGCGTAAGGAAAAAGACATCGCCTCTGCATTGTAAGATGCCACTCGCCGCCAATGTGCCTCCTACGCTCGTCGCAACATGCCGAGCACAGGCGATGAAATGCATCAGGGCATGCCGGTTGGCCTCCCGTAATTCCAGATAACGGCAAAGCCGCCGGTGCCACCAGGCAAACACTGCCCATTCATGCCAGCGCCAGCCGAAACCGGCTCGGAGCTGTCGCAGCGCTTCCTGTCTTGCGGACTCCTGCCCACGACGGATCTCGTCGGCCGGCCTGCTTGGAGGGATTATCAGATGTTCTCTGATGACTCCGAGGACGTGCTCAGGAACCTCCGCAAAGCGCGGAGACATGATGTCGGATTCGCCGATCGCCCGATGTCCGTATTCCGCTAAATAGGCGTCGAAGGCCTGGAGAAAGCGCGTGCCGGTCAGTTTGGTCCGGAACGACTCAGGCATCCAAGGTTCGGCCAGAAGAAATGACTGAACCATCGGCTCTCGGCGGGCCACCTCGGCCAATTCCGCCAACCGGAGAACCGGCTGCGCGCTGATGATGGTCCCAGCTCCCTGCAACGCTTGGTTCAGGAGCGGCCGCCACGCAGCCCCCAACCGACGTTCGAGGAGCAGCTTCATCACGTAGAGCCCCTGAGACACTCCGTTGAAGATCGCGAAGGTGAGGTCTCCATTTGTAAGAATGTGCCGGCTCAACTCCTCTTCCCAGGCCAACAGATCAGTCAGCGTTTGCCCTTGTACCAGTTCCTCATCACATCTCTCCCCTAGCCGTCGCATCTCCTGGAACCACTTGGGTGCTCGTCTAGCTGCACGCCTGATTGACCACTCCATGAGGATGGCGATTCTCCACCAAGGCAGCTGCCGGACCGTGTACGGGAAGGGAGATGTTTCACCACCCATCTGCTCGGCGAGGAGCGTCGAGTCACCACCCAGCTGCGCCATGACCGACTGAAATAAGGTCACGTTGATGAACGGACGACCTCGGATCACTCTGACCGACGATACCTCAGGCGGGATACGACATCCCAACTCCCGATAGCAGCGCACGATGCAGGTTTCCATAAACCCTTCCAGGAGTGAGAGGCCGAGCGGGCTCGGCAGTTCTGGCAACGTCTCCTTGAAGTTCGCACGAGACCAGACGATCGCCGTGGAGTCCGGCAATGCCTCTCGTTCAGGAATCGGCCTGGCCTGTAAGAGCCAGAGTCGTCCTTGCGTATCGTCCACCCACTCGACATCCACGGGCTTCCCGACCGCGCATTCCACCTCTTTCACCAACCTCGCTAGTGCGATGATCTCACGCTCCTCCAGCAAGGATCTTTTCTGATCTCTTTCTGGCAAGTGCTGATCCGTAAGACCCCACGGCATGGCAACCCTGACATTCGTCTTCTCTGCAAGGTCGCGATGTATTAGCTTCAGGGA
>DATIQH010000330.1:0-10557 GCA_035471155.1 Nitrospiraceae bacterium
ATGCTGAAGTCGGAGAAGGGCTGGATGGTGATGGTACGGACCTATCCGCGCACGCCGTTCTGGGAGGAGACGAACGAGTCGAAGCCGATGTGGACGCGGACCGGGCGGTACGAGAATTACCGGACCGAACCGGAAGCGATCGAATACGGCGAGAACTTCATTTCGCACCGCGAAGGGACGGAAGCCACGCCCTATCTGCCGAATGCGATCATGACGAGCAATCCCTATGTGCGGCCGGATGACTACGGCATTCCGATCACGGCGCAGCACCATGACGACAAGACCGTGCGGAACATCAAGTTGCCGTGGCAAGAAATCAAGCGGCATGCGAATCCTCTGTGGGAGAAGGGCTATCAGTTCTACTGTGTCACGCCGAAGACCCGGCATCGGGTGCATAGCCAATGGTCCGTGAACGACTGGGTGCAGATCTACGAATCGAACTTCGGGGATCCCTACCGGATGGACAAACGGACGCCGGGGGTGGGGGAGCATCAGTTGCACATCAACCCGCAGGCGGCGAAAGATCGCGGGATCAACGACGGCGACTACGTGTATGTGGACGGCAATCCGGTGGACCGGCCCTATCGGGGCTGGAAGCCCAGTGATCCCTACTATAAGGTGGCGCGCCTGATGATCCGGGCCAAGTACAATCCGGCCTATCCCTATCACGTGACGATGGCGAAGCATGCGCCGTATGTGGCGACGCCGAAGTCGGTGAAAGGGCATGAGACGCGGCCGGACGGCCGGGCCATTGCCGTGGATACGGGGTATCAGTCCAACTTCCGGTACGGGGCGCAGCAGTCCTTTACCCGGAGCTGGTTGATGCCGATGCACCAGACGGACAGCTTGCCGGGCAAGCACGCAATCGCCTGGAAGTTTAAGTGGGGCTATCAGGTGGATCACCATGCGATCAACACGGTCCCAAAGGAATGTTTGATCCGGATCACCAAGGCCGAAGACGGCGGGATCGGGGCGCGCGGGCCGTGGGAGCCGGTGCGGACCGGGTTTACGCCGGGCCAGGAGAATGAGTTCATGATCAAGTGGCTCAAAGGCGAACATATTAAGATCAAAGTCTGAGGACGTTCATCGTGACACGTGAATCGACCGAGATGCTGGGCGTTGAACGACTACCGAGGACCGCGTAACGAGGAGGAACGACCATGCCTGAAGTGTATAACTGGCAGCTGGGACGGAAGATGCTCTATCCCTACGAGGAGCGGCATCCGAAGTGGCAGTTTGCCTTTGTCTTCAACATCAACCGCTGTCTCGCCTGTCAGACCTGCTCCATGGCGGACAAGTCCACCTGGCTCTTCTCCAAGGGGCAGGAGTACATGTGGTGGAACAACGTGGAGACCAAGCCGTATGGCGGGTATCCCCAGTTCTACGACGTGAAGATCACTCAGCTCATCGAGCAGGTGAATCCGGGCGGCCAGGTGTGGAACGTGCGGGTGGGCCGCAAACACCATGCGCCCTATGGCGTGTTCGAAGGGATGACCATTTTCGACGCGGGGGCCAAGGTCGGCCAGGCGGCGATCGGCTACATTCCCACGGACCAGGAATGGCGCTTCGTGAACATCTATGAGGATACCGCGACCTCGATGCGGGCCCTCGTGGAAGGCATCGATAAGACCGGCTTCTCCCGGGATGAACCCTGGAAGATGACGGGGAGCAGTCTGCCGGAGCACGAGACCTTCTTCTTCTACCTGCAGCGGATTTGCAACCACTGTACCTATCCTGGCTGCTTGGCCGCCTGTCCGCGCAAGGCGATCTACAAGCGGCCTGAAGACGGCATCGTGCTGATCGATCAGAACCGCTGCCGAGGGTATAAGAAGTGTGTGGAACAGTGCCCCTATAAGAAACCGATGTACCGGGGCACGACGCGCGTGAGCGAGAAGTGCATCGCCTGCTATCCCCGCATCGAAGGCAAAGACCCCTTGACCGGGGGCGAGCCGATGGAAACCCGCTGCATGGCGGCCTGCGTGGGCAAGATCCGGATGCAGAGCCTGATGCGGATCGGCGACGACGGCCTCTGGGCCGAAGATCGGTGGCATCCGCTCTACTATACGATTCGCGTGGAGCAGGTGGCCTTGCCGCTGTACCCGCAGTGGGGGACCGAGCCCAACGGCTACTACATCCCCCCACGGCATAGCCCGCGCGGCTATGCGCGGCAGATGTTCGGCCCCGGCGTCGATAACGCCATTGAGAAGTACCTCGTGCCCAGCCGGGAACTCCTCGCGGTGCTGCAGCTCTGGCGCGCCAGCCAGCAGATCGTCTTCCGCTACGACGTCATTCCGGGCCCCAAGGTGTTTGAGACCCAGATCCATGGGAAACGCTTCGAGATGTACAACGATACCGTGCTCGGCTTCAACAAGTCGGGGAAGGAAGTGGCGCGTATTCAGGTCGAGGAGCCGATCTACATCCGGCCGGCCGAGCGCGTCACCTGGCTCTAAGCGTTCACTACGGGGTCGAGTGCGAGCAGGGGCGGCGTTCCATCCGGGACGCCGCCCCTTCTGTTTGCCCCAACTTAGTGAGTCCTCATCAGTCTTTTGGCTCAGACTTTATCTGCTCCTTCTGCGCACTTGACCTGTTCCAGGAGGTCCAGTAGAGTTGTTATAGTATACGGAAAATTCTCCGTTACAAGCTGGGGCATCGTCGGCGTGACCGCTAGTCAACAACCATCGTTGCCATTTGCTGCGCAAGCCATACCATTCGATGAGTTTCTGGCATCAGGGAAACTTCCGGATGGCTATCTCTCAACCGAGTATCTGGCTCAGCAATTTGTCGAACGGCTCGTGCATTATGTGCTCAGTGTTCCAGCCGGCAGTTACACCATGGCTCAACTGGGCCAGCTCTTAGAACAGATAAACCCTCGCGTGCAGATCCTCTTCTTCAAACGTCTTAAAGAAACCAGCCCCGAGTGCCTCAAGGATTTTGCCCCACTCTATTACGGCTTCATGAACGAGTTCCATTCTCTCCTATTTACCTAGCTCAAAACATTTTCCTTGTCAGCTTGTCATTCTCGTGTATAATCAGACAGTTAAAAATTTGTGCAAAGGAGTGACATGAATCCAACACTACAGCGGGCCGTAACTAGTTTTTATAACCTTATCTACGAAGCTCAAACATTTGCTACGACGATGTCACGGATTGACACGGCAGAGCAGGAACATTATGCCGGACGAATCGAAGGGCTAAATTGGGTACTCGATCGGTGCCAAGAGCTAGAAGACATGGATGCGAATTTGACTCCGTCATCCCTCCAGCGAGTGCTCACGGAAGTGAAATCCGATCTCGATCACGAACTGTCGGTCCAACGGAGAGAAAAAGGACGCCGTGCGGACGGCCGAGAGGAAGCGCTCAATTTTGTCGCAGATTATTTGTCTAGCTTGATCACAGCGACGGACATTGAGTCAGCCAAAACGCCGGCGGTGTAACGCTCCATCCTCCGCGGGACTTCTCGCACCACCTTCATCTGTCGAATCCCAAGACGCATGGTCGATAACGGCGATGATGCGGAAAGGGGTCAATCTCGTGCTTCATCTGGAAGCCGGTGGATGCCCCTCCTCAGGAGGTGTCATGCCGTTCCAGGCCATTAACATAGACATGCATTAATTTATGTCAGGCCATCCGCGTAGAACGAACAGCCCAACTTGGCTGACTGGTCCCTCCCCCAGAACAGCTCGATCACTAAGGCCGGATGCTTCAAACCGGCCGGACCAATTCAGATCGTTAAATGCGTCACTGCTCTATTGCCCTTCCTGTCAAGCAGCGACTCCCACACGGGAGCGACTCCTGCTCGTGCTCCCCACCGGAAATCTGTACGAATATCTCTGCCAGCACTGTGGAACGTCGACCGGTTCCAAGACCGACAATTCATAGATACGCCGTGCCTGCTGTTGCGTCTCAACGACAATCGAGGTGAAACGAGCCTTACCTCTCGTCATGCATGGGGAAAAATGTTCGGATCTAGGCGTGTCAGCTACAGGCTTGCCAAAGAAAGCGATGTCAACCAGCCTTACTAGATCGTCCCTTCAAGAGGAATGCCTTCTTCGATGAGCATGACAGGAATGTCTTCGCGGATAGGATATAGCATCTTACGGTCGCCTCGAATCAACCCTCCATCAAGAGGCTCCACGACCGGCTTATTCGCCCTATTTTTCAATTGCCCACGGCTCACTGCCTCATTTAACCTGGCAATCAGCGTCGCATCGGCCAAACTCACTTCTTGTTTCGTGTCAGGGCAACAGAGAATAGCGAGAAGATCCTTATCGATATTCACCGGACGCCTTGCTTCGGTACGTTCCGTCATAATGTCCTCCATGTGGACCCAACGCTATTACCTGGGTAGAATAGATCACGAAGATTGAGGAGATCAAGTCCTGGGCGTAAACTCTATTCCGAGTAACAGTTTCTGCTACACAGCAAGACTCGTTTCATCGTATCGACGGAAATAAGCGGCGATGTCAAAAACCTTATGGAGATACTCTTTGGCCGGACTGTTGGTCCTCGTACCGGCCTGGGTCACAGTCTTGATCCTCTCCGCATTGGTTCGGGCACTCAACGAATTGATCCACGACCTTCCATGGAATATCGGAGATCGACAGTTGCCCGGACTCAGCCTCGTCGTGCTTCTGCTCCTCATTGTTATTGTCGGTGCCATTGCGACTCATGTAGTCGGGCGGCGCATCATCATCCAGGCGGAACGATGGATCGAGCGCGTTCCATTGGTCCGCAGTGTCTACATCACTCTTAAGGGGATGACGGACCTTCTTAATTTCCGTTCTCGCTTCGGACGCAGCACCGTGGTGGCCTTTCCATTTCCTCGAGACGGCCTATGGGCGATCGGTTTTGTCATGGGTGTCGCGCCGCCGGCACTGCAAGTCGTGCCAACAACAAGTTTACTCATGGTCTTTGTGCCCACGGCCATCCATCCGTTCACCGGCTTTCTTGCGTTTGTTCCTCAACCACAGCTGCATCCGATCAATCTGCTACCGGAAGACGCCATCAAAATGGAGTGCACTGCCGGTTTGTACAAGCCGGACACCGGATGGTTGCAAAACCCGAAGACAAGGGTCTGAGACCCCATGCCAGTCCATGACCACTTGAAGGTCCGGCTCGCCAGGCTAGAGGATGCTGCAATCATCGCGTCATTCAGTGCGGCCATGGCCCTTGAGACTGAAGGCCGCCGTCTCGACCCCGACCGCCTGTATGACGGAACCATTGCCCTTCTTAACTCTCAAGATCGTGGATTTTTCATGGTGGCCGAACTGGAACAGGCCGACAATCGCCAGTTGCTGGG
The DNA here is from genome assembly GCA_035471155.1 of Nitrospiraceae bacterium. Lineage (GTDB taxonomy): Bacteria > Nitrospirota > Nitrospiria > Nitrospirales > Nitrospiraceae > Palsa-1315. The sequence continues at coordinate 5,300 of DATIQH010000330.1, forward strand.
CCAGCTCATGATTACCTATGAATGGAGTGATTGGCGCAACGGCACGTTTTGGTGGATTCAGAGTATGTATGTAGATCCTGCCTGGCGTCGCCGGAGCGTCTTTCGCCTGATGCATGAAACCGTGATGGCTCTCGCCAAGACTAGCCCGGACGTTTGCGGAATCCGTCTGTACGTCGAAGAGGCTAACAGCGCCGCGCAAGCAGTGTATCGTAAGGTGGGACTCACTCCGTCGTCCTATGCCGTATTTGAAACCGACTTCGTTCTGGCGCGTAAAAAGGTTTAGAAGGCCATCACACGAAGCAAAAAGGAAGGAGTAATCGTGGCATTTAATAAACCGCTGGCTGGCATTATCATCGTCCTGACCCTGACCCTGGCCATACTTCAGGGTTGTGTGGTGACCAGGGGAACGGTCGGCGAACCGATTCAAGAAGACGCCATCTCGACCATCAAGAAAGGCACGACGACCATAGCAGAAGTCGTCTCACTGATCGGTGCGCCGGATCGGATTGTCAGGGGGAACGATCGAGAGATCTTTCACTACTATTATTATGATGGGAAATCGCCGGCAATGTTGCTCATATTGCTGAACTTCATCCGCATGGATATCAAGAGCGATAATCTCTATGTATTTTTCAATCGAGACGGGATAGCTGAAGAAGTGGTCTATGGCAAACGCACTGGTCGAACACAATTCCGGCTGTGGCCCTTTGGGGACTAACGTGGCGGCGCGTTTCGACTCAATCAGGTTGATCATCGGCCTGTTCTGCATCCTTCTTCTCTGTGCTGGATGTACCGTTCGTCGAGCCACGCTCAACGACGTCCTGACTCCGGAACAGGTCAACTTTATTCGTGCCGGGCAGACGACGATACGCGAATTGACCGATCACATCGGAGCTCCGGATGAGGTTACTGAATCCGATTTCGGGGTTGTGGCGCTCTATTATTGGAGCGATACCAAATCTGCGGCTTTGGACTTCGGCACCCTGACTCGCTTCTTTTTGCCCTATTCTCCGAAGATGACTCTGAGCAGGACGGGAATTACACCCGAACAGCTACAAGTATTATTCGATCCTCAGTGGACCGTGCGAGCATACGGGTTCTCTCGAAAATCCACAGATGAACCGATCGTTTGGTTCTGGCCGTTCTAGCCCCGGCATCACACACGAATTGCCGGACGTCCAAGCACTCGCTATAATCGCCTGTATGATTCGTCCACCTGACTCAGACTCCTTCAACCCCGCAGCAGAATCCTCCTCCTACATTCCCGCCGATCGAGACACAGAATTTCTCCAGCGGGAAGAACTTCGCTCCCTCCGCATCGGGATCGAACTTTTGAAACCCGAGCTGATCCAGCGTGAACAGGGGGTTAACTCGACCATCGTCGTATTCGGCAGCGCGAGACTGCAAGAACCAGCCGCCGCGAAGCAGGCCCTCCATACAGCAGAGGTGGAGGCCGCTCAATCACCACAGGACCAATCGCACCGGCAAAGGGTGGCGATTGCGCAGCGACAACTTGCCCTTTCGAAGTACTATGACGTGGCGCGAGAATTCGGACGGCTGGTGTCATCGACCTGCCAAGTCGATGGCCGTTGTGACTATGTTATTGTCACTGGCGGAGGGCCCGGCATCATGGAAGCCGCCAACCGAGGGGCGGCGGATGTGAACACAAAATCCATCGGCCTCAACATCACCTTGCCTCATGAACAGCGTCCCAATCCCTACATTACACCTGAACTCTGTTTTCAGTTTCGCTACTTTGCCATCAGAAAAATGCACTTCCTCATCCGCGCCAAAGCGCTGGTTGCCTTTCCTGGAGGATTCGGCACGCTCGATGAGCTGTTCGAAACGCTGACACTTCTCCAAACGGGCAAGACCGAAAATATGATGGTCGTGCTGGTTGGGCGTGACTTTTGGGAGCGTTTGATCAACTGGCACTGGCTCGTTGAGAACGGACTGATCGGAGAGAAAGATCTGCGGCTCTTTCACTATGCCGAGACGGCTCAGGAAGCCTGGGACCTGATCAGCCGCCACAATGGAGTGACATCATCATGAAACTCTCGTTCCATGGAGCTGCGCGTTCAGTGACAGGGAGCCGCCATATGCTTGAGGTTCCAGGCTTCAAGCTCTTACTGGATTGCGGACTTTTTCAAGGACGCCGAGACGAGGCCTATCGGCAGAACCGAGATTTTGGCTTCGACCCCAAGTCGCTCAGCGCGGTCTTGCTGTCGCATGCCCATATCGACCATTCCGGCGCCTTACCGATGCTCCAGAAGCATGGATTCTCCAGAAAGGTACACCTCACCAGAGCGACCGCCGATTTGACAGCACTCATGCTCGAAGATTCTGCTCGTGTGCAAGTAAGTGATTGCGGGTACGTCAATAAGCAGGAACGGAGGAGAGGTAAGGCCTGTGTCCGGCCGCTCTATGATACCGATGATGTGCGCAAGCTTGTTCGCCGATTCGAGGGAGCACGATACGGGGATATGCTTAAGATTACCCCGCGCGTGACCGCTTCGTTTCATGACGCCGGCCATATCCTGGGATCGGCGGCTATTCGAGTGAAATATACGGCGCGCGGCAATACGACCACCGTGCTTTTTAGCGGAGATCTTGGCCGTTCGAATATGCCGATCCTTCGTGACCCTGAGGCCCCGCCGCCCTGCGATGTGTTGATACTTGAGTCGACCTACGGCGACCGCTTGCACGAAGCCGATAGGGAAATCATGAAGCAGAAAGCGCTGGAACTCCTTCTCCATGCGAAAACCTATAAGAGCAAGATTATTGTCCCCGCTTTTGCCGTCGGCCGTACTCAGGAGCTGGTCATGCGGATTAAGGAACTCGTCGGCGAAGGGCGACTCGACCCCATTCCGATCTATATCGATTCTCCGTTGGCCTCACGGGCCACAGAGGTCTTCCGCCGCCACCCGGAATGCTACGATGAAGAAACCACCCGCACTTTCACATCCTCAGGCGACCTCTTCGCCTCACGCTACATCCATTTTATTTCGTCGCCGGAAGACAGCAAGCGTCTGAACAGCATGAAGGGTCCTTGCGTCATCATCTCCGCCTCCGGTATGTGCGAAGGCGGCCGCGTCGTGCACCATCTCAAGCATGCGATTCAAGACGAAGCGAATGTGATCGTGTTCGTCGGTTTCCAAGCCGAGCATACGTTGGGACGTAAATTGGTCGAAGGGTGGGACGTTGTCCCGATCTTCGGTGTGCCGACACCACGGCGCGCCCAAATCGTCAAGTTCAACGGCCTCTCGGCGCATGCGGACCGGAACGATCTGCTCGCCTATGTCAGGGCGATCGACCCCGTGCCAGGAAAGATCGTCATCGTCCACGGCGAAGAGAAACAGGCCCTTTCCCTTGCCGCTGCCATCCAGGCAGAACATCCCCAGATCGAGGTCACTGTTCCCCATGTTGGATCGACCCTTGAGGTCTAACATCATTGCCCGTTTGACCATACCGCTGCTGATCCTTGCCATCGGGGTCTGCGCAGCCCTGCCCCGGTTCGTTCAAGCCGGTGAATCTGGAGAGTCTCGATTACGCGCTCGCGCTCTTGGTATCGTCATCGGCTCCTATACTCCGGGACCTCTCAACGCGATCACCGATGTGGCCGGCGTTACCGTGGGCCAGACGACCCTCATTTCCGGCGACGGGCCGCTCAAGCCGAGGGTTGGCCCAGTACGAACCGGTGTGACAGTCGTCATTCCTCGTGACGATGTGTGGCACAAAAAAGTGCCGGCTGGATCATTCGTCCTCAATGGGACCGGCGAAATGACAGGCCTCGCCTGGGTTGCCGAATCTGGATTTCTGGAGTATCCGATTGCCCTCACAAATACGTTGAATGTGCCGCGTGTCGCCAATGGGGTCATGGATTGGATGATCGCGCGCTATCCGGAGATCGGCATTAGCGACGATACCCTGACGCCGGTGGTCGCCGAATGCGACGATGGGCGGCTCAACGATATACAAGGGCGCCATGTTTCGGAGACAGATGTGAGACAGGCGCTCGACAGTGCCTCCTCCGGGGCCGTGCAGGAAGGGACTGTCGGCGCCGGAACAGGGATGGTGTCCTACGGGTTCAAGGGCGGAATCGGAACGTCGTCGCGGCGATTACCGGAGACCGAGGGAGGCTATACGATCGGCGTGCTCGTCAATGCCAACCATGGGCGACGGCACGAACTCGTCGTGGGCGGCATACCGGTCGGCCGGCTCTATGAGGCTGTCCCTCCCGTCGCACAAGCCCTTTCGCCGGGACAAAGCGAAGGTTCGATCATCGTGATCATTGCCACCGATGCGCCGCTCGACAGTCGCCAGCTCTCGCGACTGGCGAAACGCGCCGCCTTGGGACTGGCGCGCACAGGCTCCACTGCACGCCATGGAAGTGGAGATTTCATGCTGGCCTTCTCTACTGCGAACATGATTCCGCATTACCCGAAAGAGCCGACGTTTCAGCAGACGCACCTTGCCGACACGCATCTGAACCCATTGATCACAGCGACGGTCGAAGCCACGGAAGAAGCCATTCTCAACGCATTGACCATGGCGACGACGGCGGTGGGGCGTGACGGCTATCGCGCCGAGGCTATCTCCCTCACCAGGCTCCGCGCCATTCTCGATCGCCAGGCCAAGTAATTGCAAAAAATCCGCCGCTCGGTGCAGGACGATTCTCTCACTTGCATTTCCCTCCTATGCCTCGCTATTCTTCACGCCTATCTCGTGGCTGGAGGATGAGCATGAATGAGTACCAACTCGGCGGCAGCTTGAGTCTTATTACTGCCCTGGGGAAAACGAATGCGTTCGCCGAGTTTTTACAGACCCGCATGGCCCGCACCGTGGAGACAGAAGATCCGGCAGAACTACACTATCTCCTGGCCCAACTCGACGACTATCATTCCTACTTGTGGCGCTACTATAAGAAGCTGGCGAAAGACCGACCGGAGCGAATGGACCCAGGGGTCTAATCCATCGGCGACCGACGGGCAACAGGTTCATTCCATGATGACTCATTCCACAGGCGCGACCACGTCGGCCACGCTTCAATTTTCGACCGCGCTCTCGCGCAAGACCGATACGGAAGCTGCCACACGCGATCTTGCGGACGCCATCAGAACGCAAATCGGTGCGGCTCCCATCGATCTCGCCTTCGTGTTCTTTTCCGCCCACCATGCAGCCAAAGTGTCCATGATCTCAGGTATGCTGCAAAGGGAGCTACAAGCGAAAGTTTGCTTGGGCTGTTCCGGTGAAGGTGT
>DATIQH010000331.1:0-9078 GCA_035471155.1 Nitrospiraceae bacterium
AGAACCATGATGACCGCCGTATCTGCATAGGTGCCTCCTTGAGTCGCACGGTACACGACTATTTGTCTTTGATCGGGATATAGGTCTCGGCAATGAGCTGTTGACCGGCTGGAGACTGGGCGAATTTGGTGAATGCTTCAGCGAGAGGATGCGGCTCCTTCTTGGACAAGAGAAGAACGGGACGTCGGAGCGGATAGCGGCCGTCTTTGACGGTGGGGCCTTCCGGTTCGACTTTATCGATAGGCAAAAGCCTGACGGGGACGCCGGCTGAGACGACGGATAATCCCTGGCTCACAGACAAGTAGGCGATCGCAGACAAAGGGGGCAGTGTTCCTACGACGGTTTTGACGGCCTGTTCATCGGAGCCGATCACTTTTGCGGTGCCGGTGATCTTGCCGGCGATGCCGAGCTGCGATTCAAACGCATCGCGGATGTTTTGGTTGCGGGGTCGGTCGATGACCAATATCTTCGTTTCGGGGCCTCCGACTTCTGACCACAGCGTGATCTTGCCGGAAAAAATATCCGCCACTTGTTGCTTCGTCACTTCCTTTGTGAAATTCGAGAGGTGCACGAGCACGCCGATTCCATCCCACGCGATGGGCATTGCCAAGAGATCCGGAGCCTCAGTTCCGGCAACGGCGATCTGAGCCTGGCCGGATTTAACCATTTCGACCGGTTTTGAATTGGCGTCCCACACGACATCGAGATAGGCTCGCGGGTTGGCTTTTTCAAAGGCGCGGGCGAGAAGTTCGACGGTGGTCAGTTCTGGCCCGTTGCCGGCAATGGTCAAACTGCCGGCGACATCCGCAAGGGCAACGAAGGCTGTCACACCGCTGAACAGCGCGCTAATACTTAGCGAGAGCACGCGTCTTGCGATCATGCGATCTCCGTGAGAATGGGAAGGGTGTTGGCAGAGGGCGATGCGCGTTCACATGCCGGCCACGGGGTGGTTCAATTCTCCTTCATGCCATCGCTGGAAGGATCGGAAGAGGGAATCGTATCCGGCGTCGCGCGTTTGCCCATTATCGGAGGGAGCTTGGCGAACTTGTCCATCCGCTCGTTCAACATACTATAGGCTTTCATCTCAGCGAAACCGGTTTTGCGGGTCCCTTTTACCTGTGTCGTGCAGGCAGACAGTAACCGTGTGGCGCTCTGAGCTTGACAGTGAGGGCACACGGTGTCTTCCTCTCTGGCATGGACGGATTGAGTCGCGTCGAAGTGCTTTTCGCATTGCCCACAACGATATTCATAGATCGGCATGTTTTGTATCCTTACACGAGATGACTGCCGCAGAGAGCGAGAACGCGTACTTGACCGGCTGTTGAGCTTTGTCTTATTCTACACAGCCATGGGGTATGACTTCTAGTGGTTTAGAGGAGGATTTCGATGTCCCTGTTGATTCGTAAGTACAAGAGTGTCGGTGGAATGATGCAGGAAGAGCGGATCGATGATCCGGATCGGATCGAGCGGTATATGAGGCTCTTCGAAAAAGACGATATTAAGAAGCTCGAGACAGGCGTCAAGGTTTTCATCGAGAAGGATGAGTGGCAGCTCCTTCCATAAACAGGTGAGGAATCAGGGGTAAGGGGTTCGTCGCCGGAGATCGTGTTGCCCCTTACTTCTCACGCCTTCCCCTCACTTGGTTTATGACCTACTGGATTCACATCGCGCGTTCAATCGATCGGGTCACGCTTCACAAGGATCGTTGTTCCGAGGTGCCGTCTACGTCGATCGGCTCCTCAAGCGATTTTTGGGAAGGCGGATGGTTCGATTACCCGGATAAGGAACGGGCGTTGGCGGCAATGGAGCAGGCTGGGACGACAGAACAGCGCCGTTGTTCTCTGTGTAAGGCATGACGGGGCCGTGCTGAGTCATGCGTTGAGGTTTACACTCAGCACTCAGCATTCAATTCTCAGCACCCTCTCGATTTCATGCCGCGACTCGCACTGCTACTGACAACGCTTATCTGGGGCGCGACGTTCCCTGCCACCAAGGCGGTATTGGAGCAGATTCCACCGCTATCGTTTCTGTTTCTCCGATTTCTCCTGGGAGCAGTACTGGTCGGGGGCGGGTTTTTGCTCTGGAGGCTTCGCCTGCACCGTGAGCCGGCGGTCTTGCGGGCGAGCGCGATCGCTACCTGCTGGCTCTTTCTCGGCTATGTGCTCCAAACAGTCGGGCTCCGCTATACCGCCGCATCGAACTCCGCCTTTATTACGGCATTGTATGTCGTCATTGTACCGTTGATTCTTCGTCGATTCGACCGGCGTGTGTGGTTGGCGACCGGAATTGCCACGGTGGGACTCTGGCTGTTGGTGAAACCCAGTGCAACGGGGAATCTTGGCGACGCCTTGACGCTTGGCTGTGCGGTCTCGTTTGCCGCCCACATCGCCTGTTTGGAGCGGTTTACCCGTGAGGTCGATGCGCCCTCATTATTCGCCTGGCAAATGGTGGCCTCAGTCGCTTTGCTGTTTCCTGCCATGCTGATAGAACAGGCCCCGGTTCAGGCCTTTGCGCCGACGATGTTGTTGCTGGTCGGTCTTGGTGTGACGGGGGGACTTGCAACCGGGGCTTTTGCCGTTCAAATGTGGGTGCAACGTCTCGTGCCGGCGCACCAGGTGGCGCTGATCTTTGCATCGGAGCCGGCCTACGCAGCCTGGCTCTCCTGGTATTTCCTGGGGGAAACGATGGATACTCAGGGGTGGATTGGAAGTGGGCTTATTTTGCTGGCGGTGGTGGTAGGCGCTTACGGGAACGGCCCTCGGTCGCCATCACCTTCAGTTGGCAGTGTCCAGCCGGTCTAGCTGATAGAAACCATATGGAGAGTCAGATGGCACAAAAATTTGGTAACGGACGTTGGGTGCAAGAAGGGTTTCTGGATAATCGCGTTGACGGAACGATCGTGGGGCGGATCGTGTTTGCCGTAGTTGGTTCTGTCGATGTGTATTTACGGGGAAACTTTAAGCCCGACATCGCGGGGGAGATCATTCAGTTTCGAAATCCTCGGTTTGAGGACGAGGATCTTGCCGGGCAGGTGATCGGTGATATGGAAAATCCACAGATCGGGGATGTGAACTTGATTTCATTCGACCCCCATCCGAACCTTGTTCCTCATCCGTATATCGAATGGTTCTCGGCGAGGAAGAATCACTATCGCATAGAACTGGAACCATCAGACGCCTGGATCGTTCCTGCATCGGAGGCGGGAGAGATCGATCGTGTGAGTCGGACTATTCGTGAGGCGCTCGCCCCTCGTGTGGCGGAGCGGCCAACCCAGGAGCCCACGGAGTGGGTATAACAGGCCAGAAAGCATTTCTCGAATCGGACTAACTCACGATGACGGTCGCGATTTCGGTATGGTCGGTATGATCAGCCGCCTGCATCCCTCTTAACCGTCGTGGGCGTTCCAGTATCCAAATATCACCAGGAGGCAGTCGAAGGGGGTAGACGAGCAGAGGATCCTGGTTTCCCCAAGCTGAGGGGAGGGGTTCGGTGACCTCCGTAGAAACCTGTTTTCCTCCAAGAATGAGCGCGACCGGCGACGTCTCTATGGCTTCAGAAGAGAAAAGAGTCGCGGGCCGGCTTTCTCCAACTAACTGAATTCTTACGACGGATAGACCCTCCTCCATCATCCCTAAGCGAGCCGCTGCGCCACGGGAAAGATCCAGAATCCGGTTGTTAACATAGGGACCTCGATCGGTGATCCGTACGTGGAGATGTTTCCCATTTGTTAAATTCAAAACTCGGACTATGCTGCCGAGCGGGAGGGTCCTATGGGCTGCGGTCAATGCATCCATATCAAACAACTCGCCGTTAGCTGCCTGCCTGCCATGAAACGACTTGCCATACCAGGAGGCCACCCCACGCTCTTCGATTCCCACATCCAATTGAGACGCTCCCTTCGGAACCCATGAACAGGCACTCACGAGCATCCCCAGGCCGAGACCCATCGTCCATAACAGTTGCCGGCTGTTTCTACCAGTTCGACGCATCATCTAGTAACGAGCTCCTTGTTGAACCAGCTGTCCCCACGGGACCCTTGCCTGTGTCGCCTCACAGTACGGTCCAACCGAGAGTCCTACAATACCGAAAGCGTAGTCCTAACCCCTACTTTAGGATGAAGGATAAAAGGAAAGGCTGATTGGGGACTGTACGATATCGAACCGGCAATCCTGTTGGCAACCCAGCCGGCTCTTATATATAGAAGAAAGTACTTGTGCCAGTCAACCCATGTCGGTACGAATAGAATAGAGAGATGTGAATCGGTGGGTCTATAACTTGGCGGGTTGCCCGTCTTTCAAGAACAACCAGCGGATCTGAGCCACGTTACCCCTATTGTCTTGGCAGTTTGAGCGATCGGTGCTATTGAACCTGAATGCTCCGGGCAAATACCCCATCCTGCTGTTTGACATAGGTGAGCCACACCGCTTCACCTACTTTGATGGTCTGAAGCGCGATCCGTGCCTTCTTTCGCATAATCTTTGTTTGAGTGGTCACCTTGGCCTCCACGGTCATATCGTCATGTTTACTCAACGGTGTCCTGACGACAATCATATGGGGAGCGTGGACCACATTTACCGCCACTACCTGGCCATGGACCCGATAGGTCCGTCCGCTGGAGGCTTCGCTGTCTGGCGAATTGCAGAGCAGCAGGAATACAGCGATTGCGAATAATGCCACCGTTGCTTGACGTATCCCCATCACTGATCGATACCCCCTGACGGCTTATCTGTGTGCGGACTCTAGCAGGATGGAGAAAACGTGTAAAGTTGCATGAGACGGAACCCCGATATTGACTGCCCTAACCCGACTGAGTAAGATGCCAGCCTATTGCTTAGGGGGGTGCAACGACCGACCCGCCGGCAGTACTCTCCAACTCAATCGATCCAATCACCACATATGATTGAAGTCCAACAGATCACGAAACGGTATGGACAACATACCGCTCTCGATCGCATCAGTTTTTCGGTGGCCAAGGGCGAGGTGTTGGCATTTTTGGGACCAAATGGGGCTGGTAAAACCACGACGATGCGCATACTGACCTGCTTTATGCCGGCGACGGAAGGGACGGCACGGGTCGCAGGATTCGATTGTGTGGACCAGCCGTTGGAAGTGAAACGCCGGATCGGCTACCTGCCGGAGACTCCGCCGGTCTACCAGGAGTTGACGGTCACAGAGTATCTTCGGTTCGTGGGCCGTCTCCGTGGTCTGGCTGGAAAAATCCTATCTTCATCCATGCAGCGTGAAGTCGAACGGCTTGGACTTGGCTCAGTGCAACACCGGCTCATCGGAAATCTGTCTCGTGGATATCGCCAGCGCGTTGGGCTGGCCCAAGCCCTGCTGCACGATCCTCAGGTATTAATCCTGGATGAACCGACTGTCGGGCTCGATCCGAAACAGATTATCGAAATTCGAGAATTGATCAAGAATCTAGCCGGCTCCCATTCCGTTATTCTGAGCACCCACATTCTTCCCGAAGCGACCGCCGTGTGCCAGCGCGTCGTCATCATCAGCGGCGGGCGTATCGTGGCCGAAGATACACCAGAGCAACTCTCTGCACGCCTGCGCCAGTCTGAAAAGATCTCGCTGACCGTCAAATTCCCCGCCGCGGATACCGACAGCCGCTTGAAGGCGGTACAGGGGGTCCAGAACGTGTTCACGAGCGGCGCTTCCGGCACCTTTCTCCTGGAATGCGAACTCGGCCGGGACGTGCGGGAAGAAGTGGCTCGCTTGGCGGTCGCCAGTGGATGGGGGCTGCTTGAACTGAAAGCGATTTCCATGACGTTGGAAGATGTCTTCCTCCAACTGACCAGACATGAGGAAGGGCTCGCGCCGGAGGCAGCGATTGCCTCAACAGAACCGGCGGACCAGCCAGTATGACACCAGTCCAGGCCATTATCGCAAAAGAGCTGCGTTCGTACTTTGTCTCGCCTGTGGTGTATGCCGTGGGGGCTGTGTTTCTCCTCACCGTGGGGCTGCTGGCCTATCTCTATGTGGTTTTTGCCGGAGCCCAGGCGATCCAGCTGATGCAGGTGCAGGGAGGCGCGCAGCTCAATTTGAACGATCTGGTCTTCCGCAATCTGTTCGCCAGCACACGGTTTATCCTCCTGATTATCCTGCCGATCTTGACGATGCGGCTTTTCGCCGAAGAACGTAAACTCCGCACCTTTGAATTCTTGCTGACCTCTCCGGTCGGCGTCAACGAAATCGTGGCCGGGAAGTTCATGAGCGTATTCCTCGTTTTTCTGGGGTTACTTGGGCTGACCGGTCTCATGCCGCTCGTGCTCGCGCTCTTCTGCGATTTCGATTGGTATCCTGTGCTGACCGGCTACCTGGGACTTATCCTGCTCGGCGCCCTTTTTCTCTCCGTTGGTGTGCTGGCCTCGGCGCTGACAGAAAACCAGATCGTCGCGGCCTTCGTGAGCATTGGTCTATTGCTGGTCTTGTGGCTCCTCGCCGGCTTAGGCTCGCTGATCGGGGATACGGCGATCGGACAGGCCGTCTCGTATCTGTCGTTCATGGAGCATTACGATCACTTGGTACGTGGGCTGATCGACACGAAAGATCTCGTGTACTTTTTCAGCGGTCTGGCCTTGATGCTCTTTTTGTCTCACCGAGTCGTAGACTCGGCGCGGTGGAAATGAATCTCAAGACGATTCCTCTTGGCGTGATCGGAGTGGCTCTGGCTTCGGCTGGAGCGATCGGCTATAGCGTTGCCCCGGAGAATCTCTGGCTGGTTGCCCTTCTGGAAGGATCGGGACTTCTCTGTCTCGTCATCTCTTTTGTCGTCCATTTCAGCGGGCTGAAAGCCTTCTCCAGTCGGCGCTCCACACGTATCGGGGCCAACAGTTTGCTGATGATCCTTCTTTTTCTCGGCATTCTGGCCATCGTCAATTTTCTCGCTGCTCGCCACTCCGTTCGTTGGGATCTGTCGGAGAACCAGAACTTCTCACTCGCCCCACAAACATATCGCGTGTTGCGGAATCTTCCTCGTGAGGTGACCATCACTGTCTTTACCAGAGAGAAGGACCCCGGCTACCAATCTTACAAAGAACGGCTCGATAGTTATCGGCAAGCCAGCCCGAAGATTTCCGTGGAGTTCGTCGACCCAGAACGGCAGCCGAAAGTCGCCCAGCAATACGGCATTACCCGAACCGATACCGCCGTGTTCGAAAGCGCCGGGCAGAGTATTCGGGTCAATGCTCCCTCGGAAGTGGAGCTGACTGGGGCGCTGATCCGCGTTTCCCATGACAGCAAGAAGCGCGTACTTTTTCTCGAAGGACATGGGGAACCGAGCCTTGACGATCGGGAGCGAACCGGACTCTCCGCTGCCAGGGAGATCTTGTTCAAGCAGGGCTACGACGTCGGCACGCTCAGCCTGCTCAAAGAAGAAGCGGTGCCGGATCGCACCGCTATCCTCGTCATGGCGGGCCCTCGTCGGCCCGTGACCGCCGAGGAGCAAGAACGGATTCATGCCTATGTGGAAAAGGGCGGCCATCTCCTGCTGCTCATCGACCCAGATACGCAGGCCGATCTGAATCCTCTGCTCAAGCGATGGGGCCTGGGGGTCGGTCCCGGAGCCCTGGTCGATTTGCAAGATCGATTAGCGCAAGGCGATCTGACGTCCCTGCTTGTCCGCACGTTCACCGAACATGAAATTACGCAGGACCTTTCTGCCGCCGTGTTGTTTCCTCTCGCGCGGCACATCACCTTCGATGAACAGGCCGGTGGCGCATGGGATTACGTGCCGCTCGCCCGAACATCGCCGAATAGCTGGGCGGAAACCGATCTGAAGGGCCGCGTCGTCAATCTCGACGAAAAAGAGGACATCAAGGGGCCCTTGCCGATGGCCGCCGCTATTGCGCCAAAGGTCGCACCGGAGGAAGGCAAGCCTCGGCCGGCAGTTGTGGTGATCGGCAATTCCACGTTCGCGACGAACGCCTTCGTGAATTTCCCAGGCAACAGTGATTTTTTTCTCCACTCAGCCGCGTGGCTGGCGGAAGAACGAAATATTCTGGCAATCGTTCCAAAGGATTCCGCGCTTCGGCCGTTCACCCCCAACCCCTTACAGGAACGAGCCCTGCTCTATCTGCAAGTCATCATCTTGCCGGCCACCATGGTTTTTTCCGGTATCATGGTGTGGCGCAGGCGCAGGCGCCTCTAGCCCCATGCGGTACTGGCCCACACTCGTCATGGCGCTCGTACTGGCCGGACTTGGCCTGTACCTCTATGTCATCGAACTTCCTCAGAAGGAATCGCACGAGCGGCAGGATATCGCCGACAAGAAGGTGCTGCTTTTCGACCAGGATACTCTCTCAGGTCTCACCATCAAGACCGATCAGCAGGAACTTGTGTTCGTTCGGACTCTTGACAAGGGGTGGGTGTTGACCTCGCCCCTCAGCACCGAAGCCGATCAGCGGGAAGTGCAAAGTCTGATCCGAGCCTTGGTGACAGGCACCGTGACCCGCTTCGTCGAAGAGCGCCCAACGAACCTGAGTCCCTATGGACTCGACAACCCGGTGACGACTATCACCGTTGCAGCCGGTGCCGCAAGGGAGACTTTTTCCATTGGGGACAGCGGTCCTCTCACCTCCACTCTCTATGTTCTTCGTGAGTCGGATCGTAAGGTCCTGCTCACGAATCTGGCTCCCAAAGACTTCGTGAACAAGACGTTGATGACCTTTCGCCGCAAAGATCTCTTGCGCCTCTCGCCGGGCGACATCGATCGTATCCGTCTCACCTATCCGACTACCGAAATTGTGCTCTATCAGGGGCAGGAAAAACCAAAAAGCAAATGGAAGATCCGCTACCCGATTGAAGCCGAAGCTGATCAAATAGAGGCGCGGGCTCTTTTGTTCAGGCTCGAAGACTTGAAGGCGCTGGGCATCGTCGACCCGGGGCCCGAACGCGACGCTCTGGCCAAAACCCTCACTGTGCCGAAGGTGAAAGTTACTATCCATACGGCCGATGGTGATCAGACGGTCAAGCTGTACCAACCAGACCCAGCCAGCGGCGAAGCGTTTGCGGAAACGAGTCCCACTGGTCCTCTCTATCGCATCAATCCCACCGCGATCAGAGATC
>DATIQH010000332.1:0-2640 GCA_035471155.1 Nitrospiraceae bacterium
GGGCTGGCCCCCTTTGTAGGAATCGGTGAGGCGGTTTCAGGGCCGAACCGATGACAGGTTGTTCCGTTCAATCCGGATCGGCGGCTCCATATCTCATCTCATGTCATGCCTGCCGCCACCTCTATCGATGTGCCGAATTGATAGTGTCGGGTAGATCCGTCCGATATCCTGCTCCCTGAGAAAACTCAGGGATTTTGGCTCGTGCTCTTTTCAGTGAGAAGAGCTGGTTTTTTGACTTCCCATGGTATGATCGAACCTCTCGCTGCCTATGCGGCAGGCGCGTGCCTCTCCCGTCGAGACGAGGACTGATATCTGTGAGGTCTGCATGATTCGAGTGTTGTTGGTCGAGAACAATTCAGCCGATGCGAAGCGCGCCACTGAAATGTTGCGGGAGACAGAGAACGGGCAGATTGAGGTCACCCATGTGGAACGTCTCAGCAGCGCTCTGCATCGGCTGACTCGTGAGTCGTTCGACGACATTCTCCTGGATCGGATTTTAGTGGACACCCACGGGTTGGATACGTTGGATCTCATTCAAGCCGCGCTGGGCCGGATGCCGATCGTGGTGCTCGGTGACAAGGACGATGAAGCGGCGGAGCAGCAGATGATTCAACATGGCGCGCAGGAAGTTGTGATTAAAGAGGGGTCTACCTCGGTGCAGCTCGCTCGCGCGGTTCGGCATGCCGTTGAACGAAAAAAGGCCGAGCAACATCTGAGCTACCTTGCGCAGCACGATCCGCTGACCACCCTGGCGAATCGTATGTTGTTCCGTGACCGGATGGCCCATGCTGTGGCTATGGCGAAGCGTAAGAAACATGTGGTCGGTCTGGTGCTGTGTGGGTTGGACAGTTTCAAAGAGACCATCCGGATGTTTGGACAGGAGGCGGGAGACCGTTTGTTGAAAGAGGCTGCCGATCGCCTGAAGAAGTGTCTGCGAGAAGTTGATACGGCCGCGCGCCTCGCAGGGGATGAATTGACCTGCCTGCTCGAGGGGGTCAACAGTCGGGGCGATATGGAAATTATCGGCAAGAGGATTCTGCAAGCGTTTGCGCAGCCTTGGAGCATTGAGAATCAGGAGTCGCCCGTCACGGTGAGTCTCGGGCTGGTGGTGTACCCGCTCGATGGCCAGGAGATTAACGATCTGTTTGCCCGCGCAAAGGAAGCGATGGACTATGCGAGGGAGGCGGGTGGAAATCGGTATTGTTTCCCTCCTCCCAAAGCGGCGTAATTCTGTGTAGATTATCTCTGTTACCGACAGGGCAGACGTAGGCCCGTCACGGTTTTTCTAGTCTTCCTCGTTGTTCAAAAATCAAGAAATAGTTGGCCGAATGGTCTAGGGACGCTAGCATGTGAGTCATGTCGAAGCCTCACGTCATGGCTGGTCTTGTGTTCGCCTTGCTGGCTGCCTGTCCGACTCTCTCATGGGCGGACTTTGCCGCAAGAGTCGTTACGGTCCATGAGGGCGATCTATTGACCATTCGTCACGACGGTCGCAACGAAACGATCCGTCTTAAAGACATCGATTGTCCTGAACTCAAACAACCCTATGGGAAACAGGCGAAGCACGCGACCGCTGGCTATGTCGGAAACCGCGACGTGGTCGTGCGAGGGCTCATGCGTGATAAGCAGGGTCGCGTGTCTGCCGATGTGTTGTTGAATGACGGCCGCAATGTGGGTCATGAACTGCTGAAAGAAGGCTTGGCCTGGTGGCAACGATCGGCCTCCAGCAATGCCGGTCTCGATGTGATGGAAGAACTAGCCAGGGCCTCGCGCAAGGGTCTCTGGACTGACCCCAATCCTGTGCCGCCATGGAAATGGAAAGCGCCGAAGAATACCGGCCGGAAGTATTCCAATTAACCCTCTCCCGTACTACTAACCTGTCACAACGTAGCGAAACGAGCTTGACCCTGTCTCAATTCCCGCACTGGGCCTGCTCCTACATGAGGCGAAGCGCCTCATGTAGGTACGCTCAGGCGATTTAGCTGCCGGATGCTGGATCTGGCGTCAGTGGAGTGGGACCAGTTGCCAAGGGATCGGCAATGGAAGGAAGGAGGTCGTCTACAAGTGAGCCTGGACCGTTTGTATTGCTATTCTGGTCATTCACTGATTGGATCGGCTCAGTGGTTTTTGGCTCACTGACGACGGTGGGAAGAACCATGTGCTTCTGACCGATCTTGCGCATCTCCAAGTGCACCCGCCGATTCATGTTACGGCAGACATCGCTGTTGTCGAGGCAGAGAACGCCCTCTTTCCCGAGGCTCACGATCTTGATTTGATTCTCGGCGACACCGGCATTGATGAGTTCAGCTTTCACCGTCTCCGCCCGTTTCATGCCCAACTTCTTGTTGTAGTCTGCTGAGCCCTGTTGATCCGTATAGCCCTGCACGAGAATACCGAGGTCGGGATCGTTCTTCGCCAAGTCGGCCTGTGTGGCGAGGATCGCCTTGGCGTCGTCTGTGAGTCCTTTGCGACCCACTTCAAAATAGATGTCCGTATGGACGCTGTCGGACTTGTAGTTGGAGGCGGAGACGGTCTGGCTGTGTACGATCGACTCGATGGGCGAGGTTGTGCTGGTCTTGAGCACGTTTGTGACTTGGGCGTTGGTTAGGGTCTCAGCTGGGGTCTTCGAGACGTAGGACT
>DATIQH010000333.1:0-4372 GCA_035471155.1 Nitrospiraceae bacterium
ACATGCTCGCAGCACCGACAAAAACAATTGCTGCTCCCAGTGCCAACACGTTACGCATGTGCTGCCTCCTTGGTGAGATTTAGAGAATGAGAGAATGAAGTCATGGCGAACATTCAGATGAGATTATCATCATGAATGTAAGTATCTTTATCACTCTACGACCGCAAACTATAGGCTACCCATCTGGTCATGTCAACTGAAGTAGTGGGCGTATGATCCACATCAGTTTCGTGCACGATCCGATCATAATTCAGAGCCAGAACCTCCTGTGCCGCACCTACGGCCAGACCGTGAACCGATGGTGCCCAGAGGGAGGGTCGAACTCCCACTCTCTTGCGAGAACCGGATTTTGAGTCCGGCGCGTCTGCCAGTTCCGCCATCCGGGCCTGTTCATTTCTACGGGCGAATCTTCATAGCACGAAGCCATGCGCTGGTCAATCCGTTCCCCTCTTTATCTTCGCTCAACTGCGATGTTACAATTCTTGCTCGCTGTCACTTCATAATTTATGCGGGAGGATGCTCACACCATGGCAGATGTTCAGTGCGTGACGTGCGGACAAGCCGGAGAAACGATTACAGACCCCCTCTTCATGGGAAAACTTGAAACTGAGATCAAAGCCAAGGTCTGCAAACCCTGTTGGAAAAAGTGGGAAGGTATGCGGGTCATGGTCATCAACGAGTATCAGATCAATCTGGGAGAAGAGAGCGGCAGAGATCTTGTGAAAAAACAGATGAAGGCCTTTCTCAAACTAGGCGAGCAAACTGATACTGGAAAACTGGATCAGAACTACCGCCCACCGGCCTAATTGGAAACGGCGCTGTGCCGAACTAGCGGACCTCTGGCTTAGGTCCGCAGTCGCCGAAGCCTCGATGAATTTCCCAGCGATCTCGCAGGCTTCGTTGACAGGCCGACTTCTGAAATGCTAAATTGCGCCGTTCGTGATCTAGCCGCCAGGGTGATCAGTATCTCCTCACAACCTGTTCGGAAATGGATTAGGGAGTTCGCTTGTCGTGATTACGCAGATGCATGTCAAAGGGTTGATGTTCGACCCCTATAATAATGCCTATATCGTGGTGCTACGTGACGAAGAGCATTCCGACATGCTCCCCATCTGGGTCGGCAAACCAGAGGCTGGCGCGATCAGCATGTCCTTGGAAAACGTCACGCCACCTCGACCGATGACCCACGACTTCATGAAATCGCTGCTCGATGCCTACAACGCAAAAATCATCAGCGTCGTCATTACGGACCTATCGGAACACACCTATTTTGCAAAAATACATTTGATGTACGAAGATTCAGAATATACCGTGGACGCCAGGCCCAGCGATGCGATCGCGCTGGCGCTTCGAAGCAATGCGCCGGTGTTTGCGAATAACTCCGTTATCACCAAGCAGAATTCCGAAGAGCTCGATCAGTGGCTAGAAAACCTTAAGCCGGAAGACTTCGGCAAACTGGACTCCTAAAGCCGGCAAGACACAATTATGATCGCCGCCGATCTACCCAAAGAACAAGACCTCGTTGAATACCGGGTCGATCGCATCCTCGAAGAGGCCAATACTGACACGAAAATTGTCGTCCTAACACGACAGGACGGCGTTCTGGATACGTTTCCAATTTGGGTCGGGGCCGCAGAAGGTCATGCCATCAAATTAGCGCTCGATACGATGATCACACCGCGGCCAATGAGCCATGACTTGATCAAGAGTTTCGCCGAACATTTGAACATCACGATCCAGCGCGTGATCATTGCGGATGTCAAAAGCAGCACCTATTACGCCACGGTCTATGTCACCAACAAAGGCGTGGAGCGGACGATCGATGCCAGACCCAGCGATGCCATCTCGTTGGCTCTTCGGGCTCCTTGCCCGATCTATATCACCCAAGATGTGTTGAAACGGAGAAGTACGACGAATCTCGATGCCTGGCTGGCAAAGCTGGAGTCCAAAGATATCGGCACACAGGAAGTGCAGGAAACGTAAGCGACTCGATAGCGAAAGAACGGAGAGAACGATGTTGAGCTATATGCAAAAGCCCTTAGATGTGCAAGAAAAGTGGTACCTCGTAAATGCGGAGGGAAAAACGCTGGGCCGGTTGGCAGCCCGCGTCGCCGGGGTGTTGCGCGGCAAACACCGGCCGACCTTTACTCCCCATGTCGATATGGGAGACCATGTCGTGATTGTGAATGCGGAAAAAATTCATCTGACCGGCAATAAAATGGCTGCGAAACTCTATCGCCGGCATAGCGGTTTCCCGGGCGGACTCAAGACCGCGACGGCGCAGCATGTTTTCAAGAAGGACCCGACTGAACTCTTGACCAAAGCCATCGAAGGTATGCTTCCCAAGAACCCATTGGGAAATCATATGGCGAAGAAGCTTCGCGTTTACGTAGGGCCGACTCATCCTCACCAGGCCCAACAACCGGAACCGATTACCCTTTAGACATCACCACGGGCAAAGAAGGAGACGTCATAGCATGGCAGTCGCAACTCAATATGCAACCGGACGACGAAAATGCGCCATAGCCAGAGCCTGGGTCACCGGGAGGGCGGGCGACATTACGATCAATGATCAACCGATCGAAAAAGCTTTTCCGCGACTGACCTTGCGACAGATTATTCAGTTCCCGCTCGAAATCGGTGGCGTGATGGGACAATACTCCATTAAAGCCACGGTGCATGGCGGCGGACCGACCGGACAAGCCGGCGCCTTGCGTCATGCCATTGCGCGCGCACTGGTAGAGATCAACCAACCCCTCCGTACACCTTTGAAGAAGGAAGGCTTGCTGACCAGGGACTCGCGCGTCAAAGAGCGGAAAAAGTACGGACAAAAGGGTGCGAGAAAGCGGTTCCAGTACTCCAAACGATAATCATCGGAGCCACAGTCTGAAAAAGGGAAGGCTCCACGCCTTCCCTTTTTTTGTGCCTGTGGCACAGAGGGCAGGTGATAGGGATGAAAAAAGTACGCGTCGCCATAGCAGGAGCGAGTGGATATGCCGGAGCGGAACTGGTTCGCCTGGCAGCGCTTCACCCGCACTTCGATCTCCACGCCGTCACATCCGAGAAGTCCGCCGGGATTCCTGTCGGAACGGTCTTCCCCAGTCTGGCCGGTCTCGTGTCACTCTCCTTTCAAGCGCTTTCACCGGAAGCCTTAGCGGAGCAGGCAGACGCGGTCTTCTTGGCGCTTCCCCATACCAAATCATTGGAGCCGGTGTCCGCCTGCCTCAAAACCGGCAAGCTGGTGGTGGACCTCAGCGCCGACTACCGGCTCACAGATCCTGCCGTCTATGAGCAATGGTATAAAACGCCGCATACCTACCAAGGCTTGCTGAAAGACGCCGTCTACGGACTTCCGGAATTGCATCGCGCCGCCATCGCCAAGGCCAAGTTAGTTGCATCGCCCGGCTGTTACCCGACTGCGGCCGTTCTACAGTTGGCCCCGTTGTTCGCTCGGGATCTTGCGCAAACGGACACGGTGGTTATCGACGCAAAATCCGGCATCTCCGGGGCCGGGCGAAGCCCGGCGCTCCCCTACCATTTTCCTGAGGCCCATGAATCATTGGAGCCTTACAAACTCGGAGAGCACCGTCACATTCCTGAGATCGAACAAGAACTCGGCCGGTTACTTCAACGAGCCGCACAATCATCGAAAACAACGGTCGCACAACCGATCGTGACATTCACTCCTCACCTCGTCCCGATGAATCGTGGCATCTTGAGTACCGCCTACTGCAAGTTGAAGAGTCCGATGCCGCTGGCGGATCTGCGCGCGTTGTATCGAGACTTTTACAAGAGTGAGCGGTTCGTCAGGTTCCAGGAAGAGACCATTCCAAACCCGCGCTACATCAAAGGCTCCAACTATTGCGACATCGGAGTGTACCTTGATCCCCGTTCAGGATCGGTCATTACGGTCGCCGCGCTGGATAATCTGGTGAAGGGCGCCGCCGGTCAAGCGATTCAAGCCATGAACCTCATGCTGGGATTCCCTGAGGAAACAGGGCTGACGGCTCCCGCAGCCTACCCCTAAAGCAGTATGCTGAAAAAGTCTGCCAGCTTCGTTCTCAGCTCATCGAAATCCTCAACGTACCTCAGAGGGTACGCTTCCGGTTTCGATTCGCCGGCGGCCTTGCTGAACAGCCTTTTTGAGCATCCTGCACAATTTGAATAGGACATCTCTCTCGATCATGGGTAAAAAAATAACAACTGCATCTCCGCGCCGTGGCGTCACCGCACCGAAGGGATTTCTGGCGGCTGGCATCCATTGTGGGATCAAGAAACCGGGCCTGCTGGATCTTGCGCTCATCGTCTCAGAGCAAAGCGGCCCCATTGCCGGAGTCTTCACCAAAAATCAGGTGGTCGCTGCGCCGGTCAT
>DATIQH010000334.1:0-9274 GCA_035471155.1 Nitrospiraceae bacterium
CTGACCACCGTGATGCCTGCCTCGGCCAAGTCACGGCTCAACTCTTCTGTTACGGTACGTCCGGCCGCCGTCGCACGCCTTGCGCCCACGATAGCCACCGCCAGATCGTCCTGCTCAGTCAGTGTGCCTGTGATATACAAAAGAGGCGGAGGGTCCGCGATCATCTTTAGTGGAGCGGGATATGCGGGATCCAACAGACTCCGAACTTCAATGTGCCCGTCCTCGATCGCTTTGAGTTCACGTTCGATGCTCCGGTAAACGGCGCGATCAGGCCCTTGTCGTATCGCATCCGCCAACTGCGAGCTGCAACCCCTTTGAATCAACTCATCGCGAGACGCACCCAAAACAGCATCGGGAGAGTGCCAGGTACGCACTAACCGAACCACCGTCAAATCTCCCACTCCATCGATCGCACGCAGACGAAGCCATGACTCTAACACCTGCCTTGTCATGGGCTGGCCGGAGGAAATATCTGAGACCTCAGGAGAGGAGTCTGCACCTACAGGCTGACTGAAAGATTGCATGCGTCTTGTTGATTCAGCGTCACGCTCTTCAGAGCACCGCAAGATCGTACTGTTCCAAGTGCAAGTGTTCGTCCGGCATGACGATGATTTTCGCGGCGCACTCGCGCTCCACAGCCTCAAGCCCCTGCCGCTCTTCATCCTGCAACAGCCCGACGACCGAGGGATGGGCGCCGATGACGATCCGTTGCGGCTCTGGACTGCTGCCGATCCGGCGAACATCGCGGAATATCTCATAGGCCACCGTGGTCGGAGATTTTGTATACCCTCGTCCCTCACAGTAATGACAGGGCTCGGAGAGCGAACGCAGGAGATCTTCTCTCACTCGTTCACGAGAGATCTCGATCAATCCCAAGTCGGAGATTCTCGACACTCTGGTCCGAGCTTTGTCGGTCGACATCGCATCGAGCAATGCGTGATAGACCTTGTCACGATTCTTCTCACGTTCCATATCGATGAAATCGACGATGATGATGCCGCCAATTCCGCGCAACTTCATCTGATAAGCCACTTCCTTTGCCGCCTCCAGATTGTTCCGGAGAATGGTCTCTTCTTGATCGCGCTTCCCGACGAACCGTCCGGTGTTGACGTCGATGACGGTCATGGCTTCCGTATGATCGATCACGAGGTGCCCTCCGGACTTGAGCCAGACTTTGCGGCTGAGAGCCCGCGCCATCTCCTGCTCCACGCCAAGATGATCGAAAAGGCTTTCGTCTTTATCGTAGAAATGGATGCGTGACGTTTGCTCCGGCGAGAATCGTTGCACGAAATCACGGACGGCCTGGTACTCCTCCCGCGAGTCGATCCATAATCGATCGACTTTCTTTCCAAAAAGATCGCGCACAACGCGGAAGCTCAGGCTCAAATCGGCATGAAGCAATGCCGGCGCCCCCTTCTGTTCACGTTTCGCCAGAATGTCCTGCCAAAGCACATGTAAGAAATCGACGTCGGATTTTAGCTCGTCTTCTTTGACCCCTTCGCTCACCGTGCGGACGATGTACCCGCAGCCCGGTTGCCGTACTCGCTTCATAATGTCCTTCAGTCGAGCCCGTTCCTCGTCACGAGCAATGCGGCGTGAAACACCGATATGCTCCACATTGGGCATGAACACGAGATACCGGCCGGGAAGCGACACATAAGTCGTTACCCGCGAACCTTTCGTGCCGATAGGCCCTTTGGAAATCTGCACCATCAGCTCCTGCCCTTCGCTCAGTAACTGCTCGATCGGCTTGGAGCTTTGCCGTCGGGGACCCAGCATATCTCCATCCTTATCGGCATCCTTGTCGTCCTCATCCGCATCGACGAGTGTGTCCCCCGGCTCGGAATCCAACGACAAATCCGACACGTGCATGAAGGCTGCCTTCGCGAGACCGATGTCCACAAACGCCGCCTGCATGCCGGGCAATACTTTAGCCACTTTTCCTTTATAAATGTTCCCGACAAAGTCCTTATGCTTCGCGCGATCCCCGAAGAGATCCGTGACGACTCCGCCATCCAACACCGCGACGCGAGTTTCTTCGCGTGCGACGGTGATCGCAATTTCTATCCCCATACTGACTCCTTCCATTGAGCAGAACCGCCGCACCGAGGTGCAGGACGAACGCGGGGGACCCCCAGGTTTCGGCCTCTATTCGACAACTCATCGAGCAGACGGTTCGCACCCTACATACAACCACTTGTTTGATCCCGATCCATTCGAGACCCTGTGACAGCCCTACTCGCTAAAAGAAACTCAATCGACGGCGTTTGACATTCAAGAGCAGGCCCAACGACGCCATCGTCATCACCGTCGCGCTCCCGCCGTAACTCATGAGTGGAAGGGGAATTCCCACGATGGGAAACATGCCCGCCGTCATGCCGATGTTGATCACGACGCAAAAAGACAACATGCAGAGGATGCCGACCGCCAGCAGCGCTCCAAGCTGATCCTTCGCGCGCGCCACAATTTCTAACGACAGCCAAATCAACCCGACAAACAACAGCAAGAGAACCAGCACGCCGAGAAATCCCCATTCCTCCGCAAACACCGAGAAAACAAAATCGGTATGCCCCTCTGGCAAAAACTTCAATTGGCTTTGCGTCCCTCCGTAGAGCCCCTTCCCCGTCAATTCTCCCGCTCCGATGGCAATCCTCGATTGGAGAGCATGATAGCCCTTGCCTCCAGGATCGTAGACCGGGTCGACAAACGTCATAATGCGCTGCCGCTGATAATCATGCAATGACCCCCACATCATCTCCCACGCGAAGGGAAACAGCATCAATGAAAACAAGAGGATGACGCCCACCGCCTTCGACCGCATGCCCACCATCAGTAACATCGCGGCATAGACCGCCACGAAGCTCAATCCGCTCCCAAGATCCGGCTGCTTCAGGATCAGGAGCAGCCCTGGCAGCACCAACAGCCCCGGAAACACCACTCGTTGGAGCCAGCCCACTCGCGGTGCCTGCGAATAGTAATGCGCCAAGGTCAAAATAAGAATCAGCTTTGCAAACTCCGATGGCTGGAACGCAAATGGCCCCATCGGAATCCATCGTTGTGCCCCTCGGCTGCTCCTGCCCTCAAACAGCACGATTGCGAGCAAGATCAAGATAATCGCATAGGCAGGATACGCTAACCGTGCGATACGATGATAGTCCGAAAGCCACATGACGAGAAACGCGGCCGTGCCGATCATAATCCACACAATTTGTTTGGCATAAAACGGAAATGCCGCCTCTTGGTCATGCGTCACGCTATAAATCGACAGGACGCCGATCCCCAGGATGGCAAAGACCAGCCCGATAAACCGGAAATCGAAATTGTCGAAGCCCCGGCTCATGAACACCCGGTCGATCATCGTGCTCCCTGTTCTCCACTCTCGCCGACCCGCGCGACGGCACCGTCCTTTACACTGGAAGGAGCGGAGAGATTCAATTTCACATAGGTCTCGATCAGCTCTTTTGCGAGAGGCGCGGAGGCGGACCCCCCGTGCCCCATATGCTCACCTATCACCGCAACGGCGATGGTAGGCGCCTCAACCGGGGCGAATGCGACAAACCAGGCATGATCTCGGAATTTCTTCGGAATATCTTTCTCTGGGCCGGTGCGCAATGCCGTCATCTGGGCCGTGCCGGTTTTCCCGGCGATCGTCACCAGCGTCGACTGCGCCTTCGTAGCCGTCCCCTCTTTGACCACCCCCGCCAGCGCATCTTTTATCACCGGTAAGATCCCAGGCCGCAGATTCAAGGTACGCTTGGGAACCACAGACCGCTGCTGTAGTTCTCCTGTCGCTCGATCCATTACGGCTTGGACCAATCGCGGACGAAACATGACCCCATCATTTGCGACAGTGCCGATCAAGGTCGCCATCTGCAGCGGGGTTACATTCACATAGCCTTGACCGATTGACGCCGAGATCGTTTCGCCCGGCAGCCACGCTTCATTCTTGGCCTTCCGTTTCCAGGCTTCGGACGGTACGATCCCCACCCGTTCAGACGGCAGTTCAATCCCCGTCTCCTCTCCCAACCCAAACTGATGGGCAAAGGAAGCCATTGTCTCAATCCCCATCCGCTGCCCGACGGTATAGAAATACACGTCGCACGAATGCACGAGCGCATGCCGGAGATCCACCGAGACATGCCCCCCGGCTTTCCAGTCATGATACACGCGGCGACCGAACTGATATCCTCCATTGCAAAAGATGGATGTCGACGGCGTCACGGTCTTGGTTTCCAATGCTGCGGCAGCCATCATCACTTTGAAGACCGAACCAGGCGGGTACTGCCCTTGCGAAGCTCGATTGTTCAAGGGCCGCCCCTCGTCTTGTACGATCTCAGCCCATTGTTTCGGTGTCAGCTCGCGCGAGAGAATATTCGGGTCGAAACCAGGCCGGCTGGCCATGGCCAGCACGTCGCCCGTCCTCGGATCAAGCGCGACAATCGCGCCAGTTTCCTCCCCCAGCAGATTTTCGGCCACCTTTTGCAGCCTCGCATCGATCGTGAGGTACAAATTGTCTCCCGCATGAGGCTGTTCCACGACCACGGTTCGCTTTTCATGACCCACTGCATCGACTTCTATGCTTTTTTGTCCGGCCTGACCGCGCATGAGCTGATCAAAAAACTTCTCCACACCATATTGTCCGACAATGCTGCCCTGATGCAGATCGGCAAATTCAGGCTTCTCTAATTGCTCAGGCGACACCTCCCCGACATAACCCAATATATGTGAGGCGGTCATTCCGCTCGGATAGTTCCGCTGCGATTCGACTTGCACCATCACCCCTGGCAAGTCCAAACGGTGCGACTCGATCAATGTCGCTTCTCGGAGGGTTAACCGATCTTTCACCTTGCGCGGCAGCTGTTTACTGCCACGAGCCGTGAGTTTCTTCCTCACGAGCGCTTCATCGAGCCCTAGCAGGCTGCTGAGCTGATCGATGAGCCGATCGCGATCTTTCACGTCTTCAAGGGAAACATAGAGAGTGAAGCTGGGAACATTGTTCGCCAACAATACCCCGTTGCGATCATAGATAAGCCCTCGAGCCGGCTCCATGATGACCGAACGCGTCCGATTGTTCGCCGAGAGATCGCGGTAGTAGGGACCCTCACGAATTTGCAAGTTCCAGAGCTGCAGCCCCAGTAACGCCACGACGAGCAACAAGCCGACGCGGAGGATAATCAGGCGGCGTTGGAGTTCCCCAAGTTCAGAATCGTGCAGACCAGCTGTTGCCATGCGTCACAATGAAGCTCTCCGCAGCAAGCTGCGGGGTATTCGGTGAAGGAGAATCAACATTCCGCCACCCCCATGACAGACCTGCTATTCGGTCCTCAGGCGGGTGAGATCAAATCGTCGGGAGAGGAGCCAATACAACGCCGCTCCCATCACCCCGTCAAAACAAGCCTGTGGAAAGACGATGGACTCTATCATCCACCACATGTGAGAGAAGTCGGGGCCTTTGAAACTCATCGCGGCAATCAACCCGCTTGCTAAGGACACCAGCAATAGCCCTGCCCCTAGCGAGACCGCGGTCACCTGCGATACCTGCCGCCCCAGGAACCCCGTCAAGAGGCCAACGCCCCCGTTCGTGAGAAGACTCAGCCACAGTTCGCCGGCTGAAAACAGATTGAGGACCCACCCGATCGCAAGGCCCACGAGAAGGCCTTCAAGCTCACCAGCAAAAAGCCCCACAAGCGCAGCGGCCACAAGACCCAAATCCGGCTTGATATTCCATACGCTCAGATGTGGCAACAGCGTTGTCTGCAAGGGGACGAGCAGCAGCACGAGAATCAGATAGAAAAGAAATTTCATGGTGCTGGCTTTTCCCCCGGATCCGCTCCAGCTTCAGCCTTCTTGGACTGTCCATACGACGTCTGAATCACCAACACTTCCTCTACACGACCGACGTCGACTTCCGGCATGAGTTCTGCCGACTGGAAGAGAGCGCCTTCCTGCTTATCAATGCGCGTGATCGTGCCGATCATGAGCCCTCTGGGAAAATCTCCGATAAGGCCCGATGTCACGACCCGATCACCGTCTCGGAGTGTCGACAACAATGGAATATACTTCAGCTGGGCCAACCCCTGTTGAGTCCCTTCTACGATGCCCTCATCTCTCGTCCGCTGAATGAGCCCGGCGATGGCGTTGTTCGGATCAGTCACCAAGAGCACCACCGAGGACGCCCCTGTCGTTTTCACGATGCGGCCTACGACACCGGCGGGCGTCACGACTCCCATATCCGGCTTGATCCCATCGCCTTCGCCTTTATTGAGAATAATGGTGCGATATCGATTCGTGGCATCACGCCCGATAACCTGAGCGGCTATCATGGTGGGGAGCGCCTGCTCCTTAAACTGCAGCAGGGCCGTCAATCGTTCTGTCGCAGCGGCTGATTCGCGCAACTGGCTATGTTGCCCTCGCAACCACTCATTTTCTTTCCGGAGCTGCTGGTTCTCTTCCCGAACCCCTTGCAACGCCACATACTGCGCCCAGCGATCGGCGAGACTGGAGTCGATGGATGCAATCGCTTCGAGTGGGACACTCACGACGTAACCGACCGGACCGCCTATATACTGTAAGAGTCCTTGAATTTGATTGGGAAACAGAAAAAGAGCCACCAACAGGAGGGCAAAGCAGGCAAGCGCGATGCGTCTGGCGCCGTAGGGAGAACTAGAGTGAGCCATCCACATAAGGGAATTAGGGATGGAACCTTATCGGTAGGTATTGGCCTGAGACATCACCGACACCTTGGCAAGCAGATCCAATTCATCGAGGATTTTCCCGACCCCTAACACGACGGAAGTCAAAGGATCGTCCACGGTGATGATCGGCAGATTCGTCTCCTCACGGAAGCGCGTATCCATGCCCTTCAGCAAAGAACCTCCGCCGGTGAGGACAACGCCCCGATCGATAATGTCGCCCGCCAACTCAGGCGGGGTATTCTCCAGTGCCACTTTAATCGCGTTGACGATTGTTCCGATCGGTTCCTGCAGTGCTTCCCGGACTTCTGCGTCATCCACCACCAACGTGCGCGGAATGCCGGAAATCAAGTCGCGCCCCTTGATCATCATGGTCTTGCGTTCTTCAAATGGATAGGCCGAGCCGATTTCAAACTTGATCCGCTCCGCCATATGTTCACCGATGAGAAGGTTATATTTCTTCTTGATGTAATTCATGATCGCATCATCCATGCGATCGCCCGCAACCTTGACGGACTCGCTGTACACGATTCCTCCGAGCGAAATGACGGCGATATCGGTCGTGCCGCCGCCGATATCGACCACCATGTTGCCGGAGGGTTCGGTGATTGGAAGACCGGCGCCAATGGCAGCGGCCACCGGCTCTTCGATCAGATACACTTCGCGGGCGCCGGCTAATTCAGCCGAGTCTCGGACTGCCCGCTGCTCCACTTGCGTGATGCGCGAGGGCACACCGATGATGATACGCGGGCGCACGAACGCGCTGCGGTTGTGCGCTTTCTGAATGAATCGTTTCAACATCTGCTCGGCCATTTCGAAGTCGGCGATCACGCCTTCTTTCATAGGCCGCACCGCAATGATGTTGCCCGGTGTGCGCCCCAACATTCTCTTCGCTTCCGTGCCGACTGCGAGCACTCGTTCGGTCTTTTTCTCAACCGCCACAACCGAGGGCTCGTTGAGCACAATTCCCTTCCCATGCACATACACGAGGGTCGAAGCCGTTCCTAGGTCAATGGCCAGGTCGTTCGAGAACCATCCGAAGATATCGCTCCCAAAGCCCACGATTGTTCTCCCTTCCCCTCACACTCCGACAGCACGCTCAGTCGGGCGATGCCAGACGACCCACATCCAACACCTGGGTACCGGCGACCTCGTCCCCAAGGCGCCTCCCCTGTTCATTTCCGAGAATCAATACCGCCTCGAACGCAATGATCGCCGCGGATACAAGCCATCCCACGTATGGGACAGCGAACGCTACCTGAGCGACGGCAAAGGGCAGATTGCGGATAATGGACTCTCGAAACCCTGCTGCCTCGCGCCGATCTGGGAGCACGGTCTGCAAGCCGATTAACCGTTTACCGATGCTGCGCCCACCGGCAAACCCATCAGCGGTTAGTATATACGCCAATCCTCCGAGAAAACCCACCGGCACAAACATTTGACCGGCTGCCGCAACAATGAACAGATCAATCAGCTTGGCGATACCACGGTTCAGGACCTGCGCCTTCGGGTAAACCCCGGCACCGATCGAATGAACCCCTCTGACCTCCTCCGCCAAGGGATCTCCTTACAATTAGAGGCAAAGTATAACAAATCGAACTACCTTGCACAAACAAAGACCGTTCTTCTGCAGATCACGCATTGCGAGTAACTTTTCTCATCTTCACAAACTGACAACCCTCTTCAATCATGAGACCGTGGTCTGGAAGAAGAGGCGTCTCTTGCCTTTGCGGAAATCCCTGGGTACAATCCGTACATATCAGGTTTCCGAGGGGTTGTCATGCTCAAATTGATGCGCGAATCGTCGCATAGTTATCCCTGGCTCCTCAAGTCCATCATGGGGATCATCGCGCTCGCCTTCGTCATCACCATGGGCTGGTGGGGATTCGGCGAACAGCCCGGCGCGGTCGTCGCCTCAGTCGGAGATCTCACCGTGTCCCGCGATGAGTTTCGTCGCGCCTATGAAAACACTTACCGCCTCTATAAAGACAAAGTCCCCGGAGAACTCAAAGACGAAACAATCAAGCAAATGGTGGTCGATCAACTCGTCGACAATCGGACCTGGCTGATCGCGGCAAAAAACATGGGCCTCACCGTGGCTGACACCGATCTGCGCGAAGTCATCATGCAAATTCCCGACTTTCAAAAGAACGGCGCCTTCGATCCGGAGATCTATCGACGGCTCCTGGCCGCGAATCATCTGACACCCGCGCTATTTGAAGCGATCGAAGCGAAAGAAATACTGAGCAACAAGGCCCGGATGATCATCCGCGATGCCGTGGCCCTCACCCCTGCCGAGCTTGCCGAAGCGCAGGCTCTCACGCTCCGTCAAACGGAAGCGGACCCAGCAAAGGCCGAGGCGGCGAAAGACCGCGCCGCGCAAGACATCCTCTTTCAAAAACAGCAACGCGCGTTGATGGCATACACTGAATCGCTAAAAACGAGCATCCCCATCAAGATCAACCGCGAGCTGTTGTAGTACCCCTCGCCAAAAGTGGCATGTGGGACGAAGCCCAAACTGCTGAACATGAGCTAGAGAATGCCCTCAAAACGCAGGGGTTAGAAGCGGCGCTCAATCAAGC
>DATIQH010000335.1:0-9139 GCA_035471155.1 Nitrospiraceae bacterium
CAGCTGGGGCCGGCTGTCTCCTCATCCACGGCTTGCGCAGAACGATGATCTTGGGCGACGTCGGATCGTCCCGACGAGCGTAGCGCCAATTAGCCTCTTTCCGCGTGAAGAGAGCGAGTGGCTAAGAGATGCCTTCTATGATGACGCCGAATCGCAGGGGCCTGACCCGTATACGCAGTTGAGTTCCGTGGCGCAAGATCTGCGTCGTGCGTTGCACGAACGAGGCGCAAGTTTCTTCGCCGATCTTGTGCGGATGACCAACCATCTTCCGGCGGAAGTGGAAGAAGGACTCTGGGAACTCGTGGCCGCCGGCCTGGTTACGGCTGACGGTTTCGACAATCTCCGCGCGCTCATGGACCCGCGTCGCCGTCGCGCGGAAGGACGTGAGCGGTCTCGCCGGCCTCGGCACTCCGCCGGGCGGTGGTCGCTATTAAGACAAGCTGTCGGCTGTCAGCCATCAGCCGTCAGCTCTGAGGCCGTCGCTTCAGTTCCCTCACCCCTTACTCTTCACCCCTCACGCTCGAGTGAGTTCGTCGCGCGCCAGTTGTTGCGTCGCTATGGCGTCGTCTTCCGTGATCTGCTGGCGCGGGAATCTCTGGTTCAGTCCTGGCGCGACTTGCTGGTGCAGTATCGCCGGATGGAGCTACAGGGCGAGATCCGTGGCGGGAGGTTTGTGGGCGGCTTTACCGGGGAGCAATTCGCATTGCCTGAAGCGGTCGAAACGTTACGGGCGGCGAGAAAACGGAATGAGTCTGGCGCTGTCTTTCACGAGATCAAGCTATCTGCCAGCGATCCATTGAATCTCGCAGGAGTCATCTTGCCGGGTCCGCGCGTGCCAGCGGTGCCGTCGAACTTCGTGGTGTTTCGTGACGGAGCGGTGGTGCGAGCCGTGTTGGGTCGGGAGGCTGCGGATAGACAAGACGAGCAGACTGAGCGGAGCGGATGGGCCAATCAGGCTAGACTGGAATAGCGAGCAAGGGGCAGCGCGCGCCACGGACTACACGTTCGGTGGTGCTCCCGCGAAGCAGGTCGAACAGACTGGTGTGTCCTTCGGTTGCCATCACAATGAGATCTCCATCGAAATCCGCTCCTGCCGCTAAGATCCATTCAACCGGATCGCCCTTAGCGACGAGCGTGTTCCACGACCAACCGGC
This sequence comes from Nitrospiraceae bacterium, assembly GCA_035471155.1. Lineage (GTDB taxonomy): Bacteria > Nitrospirota > Nitrospiria > Nitrospirales > Nitrospiraceae > Palsa-1315. Next base: position 1,155 of record DATIQH010000335.1, read on the forward strand.
GCGCTTGGGTTGAGTAAACTTCGGGGTATCGGCTTGCGCCCCAAGGTGTATCATCTCGAATAAGACATTCTCGCTGCCCAGTGTGCTTGCCAGGTCCGCGGCAAGATCGATGGCCGGTTGCGGGTGTGGCGTATGGGCGATCGGGATCAACACCCGGGTCAGGTTCGTGCGGCCGGTCTCCGCTGAGACAAACCCCTCGACGCCGGCAGGAACAAAGAGCGTACTGGCATGGGTGCCTCGCGCTAAGGGTTCGGCGACGGCATGGTGTGTCAAACGAGCGAGGCCTTCACGTTGGTGGGTAGACAATACGAGCAACTCTGTGGGGTGCGCGATCAGCTGTTGGAGAATAGCCTCTGTGGTATCCTCTGCGACGGCGCGGACGCGTTTGATCTGAACACCCAATTTTCTGACGTCTTCCTTCGCGCTGCCTTCCGGCAAGACTCCCCAGCGAGCAAGGAGCGGCCGGATGCGAGGGAAATCTTCAAAGTCTTTGCGCTCGATCGTCGGATCGACATGCATCATCGTGAGCTCTCCCTGCACGAGGCAGGTGAGTTTCACAGCATGAGCGAACGCGGCCCGATCCGCGTCGGAGAAGTCAGTGGGGTGAAAAATCCGTCGAAATGGGAGCATCGGTGTATCGATCTCCGGTCAATTGTCACCTGGCCAGCATCCGCAACTGTTGGAGCCGTGTGTCATGATCGGACATCAGGAACGTTTCGAATGCCCCCTGCGCCTTCGCATGGAAGGCTGCTTGCTGGTCGCCCGGCAGTCCTAAGAGGGTGCCGAGCGATGTGAGATATTCTCCCTGCCCTCGTGCCAGGTCCTGCTCCACATTCATCTGGTTCAAGGCCGTGAAGGCGGTGAGTTTATGCTCGGGATGCAAGAGGCCGTCTTCGGTGAACCAGGTGCGGCCGGAGGTCGTGCCTGTGACGTTGGAGGTGGTATCCGTGGTCTGTTTGACCGTGGACTTGAGTGTGCAGCCTGACGCTAACAAGATCAGCACTGGCAATATGGTCCAAACAGCGGCCGGTTTCATGCCTCTACCTCCTCGGTGTGGAAGGGAGCAGTTCCCTTCGTCATTGATTGGACCCACTATAACATAAGCGCACGACAGTTCGGCTTGTTCTGTGCCGATAGTGGTCCGCCGTGCCAAGCCTATGAGTCAGGAGTGGACTCATACCTAAAAAGGTTCCAGGACCCAGTGCCTGGCGTGTGTTCTCTTCCGTAGATCGAAAGCTTCCCCGAACATGGCGTGGAACCAGCGGCCATGGAAAGACACGTCAGGGCCTGGATCCGGTACATTCGCCCGATTGACATTTTTCAGCCTTGAAGTTAGGGTCCGGGTCTCTTGAGGGAATGGTGTTTGCGAGAAGGGGGGATTCATGCAGATTCAGGTCAATACCGACAACAACATCACAGGACGTGAAGATGTCGTGCGCCTCGTCAATTCCAGTGTAGAGGGGGCTGTAGGCCGTTTTGCCGACCGGATTACCCGCGTGGAGGCTCACCTCAGCGACACGAACAGTCACAAATCGAAGGGGGATAACAAACGGTGTTTGCTCGAAGCCAGACTGGCGGGTCTGCAGCCTATCGCGGTGAGCCATCAGGCCGCGACCATTGAGATTGCCGTCACGGCAGCCGCAGACAAATTACAACGGGCGATCGAAAACAAAATGGGGCGGCTCCAGGATCGATAACGTTGTGCAGACGGGGGTCGTGAAGGCTCTACCCGTGATGAGAATTCAGAACGGTCCAGTTGAGTCGCGTGCGTCGGACTGTAGGCGCGCCAATTCGGCCCTGTAGATATCGTCGAGCAGTCTTTGAGTCGGCACGATAATCCAATAGTGGAATTTTCCGTCCTACTTTGCGTACTATGGCGGTCGGTATACGCGGGGGTGGGCGCCTAATATTTGGAGGATGTACATAATGACCACACGTTTTGTCATACCTATCACCGCTGCGCTGGCGTGCACTATCCTTGTTGCGGCATGCGACTCAAAGAAGCCTCCTACTGCGGCCTGTGTTGAGGCCGCCCGCCTCTATGCAGAAGCCCTGGACACGGACCAGCGCGCTCCTGAGGGCGAGAAAGCATCGGAGATAAAAATTCGGAAGGATGCTCTTGCAGCGTTAGAGGATCGGAAGATCCAGACCTGTGGGGAGTAACATGATTGGCCTCAGGTGTTGAATTGGGCAGCAAGGGTGTAAGAGGTCCAGAGATTTTCCGACACATGGACGGAGCCTTTCGCAGCCGAGAGCGGAACAACCATGCCGGTCAGCCCACGTAAGTTGTGAGCATCAAGCATAGCTTCGCGCAATGTCATTATGAACACCTAACGGGAGGCATGTCATGGTCAAGGTCGCGTTGTTCGTTCGCCTGGAAGCGAAGCCAGGGAAAGAGAAAGAGGTCGAGAGTTTTCTCCTGTCCGGTCTTCCAATCGTGCAGGCGGAGCCGGCTACCACCGCGTGGTTTGGAATCCGCTTGGGGCCGTCCACGTTCGGCATCTTCGACGCCTTCCCGGATGAAGCAGGCCGTCAAGCCCATCTGACAGGCCGGGTCGCAGCGGCGCTTATGGCAAAGGCCGGTGAATTGCTCGCGACCCCGCCGTCCATCGAAAAAGTCGATGTTCTCGCGGCCAAACTGCCAGGGTAGTTCACGTCATTTCCACTAGCGGTTGAGAGGAATATCGACAGCGATCTGAGCGGTTGTCGAAGGGGCGAGGTTGACGATATAGATGGCGCGTTCCTGTGAGCCGGTTCGATCGCTTGCGGTGATAGATTCTTGAAGGTGTTTGGGAGAGAGCCGATCGTACTGGACATCTTCGCGTTTCATGGTTGGTCCAAGAGGGATTCGGGAGAGTAGCGCCATCAGGGTGACGGGCTCGTTTCCCATCGGTAGAGGAATCCGCTCACGCTGACCGGCGGCCATTTTCAGAGAGATTTGACCGGTTTCTTTCTTGGGCCATAGCAATTGCGGCGTTGAGGAGCCAGCCGTTTCCCATACCTGCAGATAGGCGTCCTGATTGGTTTCTACCGTGAGCACTCCCGACAGGCTATGTTTCAACGCCGCCGCATCCACTTCCTGTTCCTGTCCATCTGTTCCACGAGTCACAAAGCTGTAGCGGAGTCCTAGGGGCTTGAGTTGCGCGGTCAAGTCTCCTGCTTTGCCCAGTTGTGCAAGCCCTTCCCGTGGTCGTTCAAGCCGGTTTGCTGGAGAAGGTGACTCTGCCAGGGGTTTCATGGCCTGCTCCTGCTCTTTGGCCATCGAACGTGCCTCGGTTCGGCCTGGGGCTTCGCCATAGAACAGCGCGCGCGCGCTGACTGCCGGTGTGATGCCGGCAACGAATCGTCCACTGGCTGGTACCTGTAATTGTTTGGGTTCCGGCACGGGGGACGGGGGTGTGGCGCTTGCTGCGAGTTTCTGATCTGCCGACGAGGTCATTTCATCCTTGGATTTACTCGGTGCAGCCAAGGGCGTTTCAGCTTGACTGCGGGCTTCGTCTTGCAGGCGTTGCCGTTTCACACTGTCTCCGGCCACATCGGAGGCTCGGTCTTTTTTCGGGAGCTGGATCGCTGGAGCGAGGGTTTCTTTTTCCTTCGTTTGAGGCGCAACGGCTTGAGGCGCAGCCGGTTTTGCCTCTTCGGTTGCAACCGATTGCGCCGCCTGTTTCAGACTGTCCTGATAAATCCTGACGCCCAACACCACTGCAAGGGCAGCTGCCGACAGGCCGCCAGCGAATGCCAACCCTGCCGGGCGTCTGAACCAATCCAGCCATGACAGAGAATCGCCGGCGCCTGAGGCGCTCTTCTGCTCCAACGACGCAAGGAGTCTGCGGCGTACGTCCGGGTCGCTGAGCAACTCTTTCAAAGTCTGCTCATCGGCCAGCGCATTGAACAGTTGTTGGTCTTGCAGCGCGGCTGCATAGAGCGCCTGCTTCTCCTTAGGCGTCAGGGTATCCGCTGCGAAACCGCCCAGCAATTTTTCGAGGTCGTGTTCAGACATCGTGCTTTCTCGTTTGCACCCTTCCACCCAGGGAGCGGCAGGCAGATTGGGCCTACTGCGCGCATCGAACGAGCACAGTCTTATCGTGCGCGTTCTGCGAGCAAAGGGCCAGTCTGCCTGTCGCTCCCACCTTCATTCCCAAGACCCACCCATTAAAGCCAACAGCTGCTTTCGGCAGCGTAGATCCCAGGTATAGATCGTGTTAATCGAATTCTGGCCCATGAGTTTTTGAATCTCGGGAAAACTTCTCCCTTCCAATTTCCACTTGAACAGCTCGCGGCAGCGTTCGCCGAGTTGGGCTATGGCGGCCAGCAACCGATCTACCCGCTGTTTCTGGTCGAGCTGCGCCATGGGATCGTCGCCGGGATCAGCGAGCGGGAGGTCGTCAACTGATTCCTGGTTATACTCGCCTCGTCTGAGCGACTTGCGATGGGCGTCCAGCATCTTGAACCTCAGGACTTGAAAGGCCAGAGGAACCAGTTCGGTCAGATCCGCAACGTGGGGGTACTTCTCATGGAGGACCGACAGCACCTCTTGAGTTAAATCCTCGGCCTGTGCCCTCGATACTCGTAATGTCGCGAACGCGAGAATCCTTTCCCGGAGACTGGCGAGTATCTGGTCTCGGTCCATGGGTCAGTCTCGATGTAACGACTTGGGTTGCGCAACGATCTCACCGAGCGACCGGAACCCGATTCCCAACCCTCGACAGACTTCCACCTGCCGGTCGAATCGATTCTTGGTGCGGATCATCTCACGAAGAGTCCCCCAGCCAACGCGACCCCAAGCAGCCAGATGAAGGACAGACAACGGATAATCGGTCCCGAACAGGAGCCGGTCGTAGAGTTCAGGGTGTTGCCGGAGGTGGAGCAACATCTTGAGGCGGTTAGGTAGCGTCAGAGCGGAAATGTCGGCGTAGAAATGTGGGTAGCGTTTTGCAAAGTCCTGAAACGTCGGGAGGAATTTCTCGTACAGCATCAAGCCATAGCTGCAGGCATGGGCCGCGATGACTGTGGCGCCTTCATCCAGTGCCAGCTTCAATCGATCGGGGTCACCGACCGATTGGTCTTTGCCGATCAAGCTGAACTCATACCCGACATGGCTGAGAAACGGCAGCTTCCGTTCGGCGAGCGCCCGGTAGAACGGTTTATAGTGGGTATCAGCCGGGTTGAACTGCTGCGCGTTGGGGAGGACCTTTACTAATGCGGCTCCGGCATCGGCACAACGATGGATTTCTTCGACTGCGTCCTGCCGCTGCGGATTGATCGAGACACCGGCGAGGAATTCATTCGGGTAGGCCCTCGTTGTCTTCAGCACATAGTCGTTGCTGATCAGAAAATCCGTGTGTGCCTGATTGAGTCGGCCGTTCTGGTCGTAGACCCCATCCATGCCGAGCAGCACGGCTTGTTGAACATGACGTGATGCACGCAATTCGGTGAGCAGATCGTCGAGATATTTCTGATTCGCCTCGCGCGGTTTGTCCGGAGAGAGCTGGTGTTTCCACAGTAAGAAGCGAAACAGCGGACTCTTGAGCATCTTCGGCGAGATATAGCAGCCGTTGTCTCCGTCCGGCAGCGCGGCGAGGTGGACGTGACAGTCGATAAGGGTCTTGCTAGTCATCAGTCGATCATCATTGCAGCGTAAGCGGGGCTGGCGAGAAAGGCGAGAATCGCCCATCTTGAGAGACACGCTTCACGTATCACGTCCCCGCAGTCGTTCCAGCGCAATCCGCTTGAGGCTGCGCAGATCCATTTTCCCGGTGCCCAGCAGCGGCAGGGCATCGACTTTGATGAAATTCGCGCGCGATGGGACATAGAGGTTCGGCAGGCCGTTTGCTGTGAGCTTGCTCACGATGTCGGGAATCTTCGATTCATCCAAGGTGTGAAGGACCGCGAGTTGCTCGCCTTTCTTCTCGTCCGGAATCCCGGTGACAGCGAAGACTTGTGTGTCGGCTTCCGCGGCTTGCTGCAACGCCTCTTCCACACGGCCATGCGGGACCATTTCGCCACCGATCTTGGAGAAGCGCGAGAGCCGATCGGTGATCGTCAAGAACCCGTCTTCATCCAATATCGCAATGTCGCCCGTAATGTACCAGCCATCGTGCAGAGCATTGGCCGTCAGATCCTCACGGCCCAGGTATCCCTTCATGACATTGGGGCCTCCGACCAGCAACATGCCCGGCGTGTCCGGGGGCAATGGGGTAAAGCTATCGGGATCGACGATTTTCACAGACACGCCGGGCAGCGGTTGGCCGACGGTTCCCCGCCGTGAGGCCGGTTGGTAGTACCCGGCGGCGCGGAAGTCCGGACAGTTGACGGCGATGACGGGAGCGCATTCGGTGACACCATATCCCTCGACCGGTTCGATGCCGAACCGATCTTCAAAGGCCTGTACGAGCCGGGAAGGAAGCTTCTCAGCGCCGGTCAGGACCACGCGCAGCGAGCTGAATTGTTCCGGGGTACAACGTCGCTGATAGAGCTGAAGAAAGGTCGGTGTGGTGACGAGGAACGTGATGCGGTAGCGGTGTACAAGTTCGCCGATGGCGGCGACGTCGAGCGGGGAGGGGTGAAAGACGATGCCCAAATTGTTGAACATCACGAGCCAGAAAACGAGGTAGCCGAACGAATGGAAAAACGGAAGAGTCCCGAGCACTCGCTCATCCTGATAGAGATGGAGGACTTGACTGGCTCCCTGCTCATTGGCGTCGATGTTGAAGTGAGACAGCATCACGCCTTTCGGCTCCCCCGTGCTGCCGCTGCTGAAGATGATGGTGGCCAGATCGTCCATTGTCAGCGGCGTATGCTGTCCGCAGGCTTTTTCGATCAGTCGGGCAGGGGCGCAGAGAGCGAGAAGACTCGCGATGAGTTTCTGTCCTGTGCCGATGGTGCGGGCAATGTCCTCAAGCCATATGATCGATGGCCCGTCCGGCAACTCCAACTTGGCCTTGTGGACGAAGACTCGGCTGGTGACGATCGTGCGAAGGCTGGCGAGGCGCACGGCCGCTTCCAGGCCGGATTTGCCGACTGTGTAGTTCAGATTCACGCTGGTTTTCCCACACAGGGGCGCAGCCACGTTGACCAATGCGCCGGCGACAGTCGGCGGGAGCAAGACGCCGACATGCCGCTGGTCTTCCCAATGGGATCGAAGCGTTCGGGCGAGGACGATGGACCCGATCAGGGCTTGAAGCGACGATACGTGCGGGCGGGTCTGATCCGCCATGGCGAAGCGGAATGGATGCCGTCTCATGGCATGGATGAATTCACGGTGCAGCGGATGGCGACAGGATTTGCGCAGGCGCCAGGCCTCCTCTCCGAGCGTGCGAACCGCATCGCGGAGCTTGTATGCCGGCGTGTCAGACGGCAGCGGTGCGCCGAAGGACACCGTCAATGGGTAGGGAATGCGCTCAGGCCATTTTGTGAGAAACCGACCCCGCTCGAAGCTGAAGATGCTGCCCCACACGCGATCCAAGTGTGTGGGAATGATCGGCACGTCTCGTCCCTTCACAATCCGTTCGAAGCCTCGCCGGAACGGCAGCAGCGTGCCGGTGCGGGTGATTTGTCCTTCAGGGAAGATGCAGACGATCTCTCCGTCGTCGAGCGCCTGTCCTGCGCTGCGGAGCGCTCGGAGAATCATGCGGGTGTCGCCTGCTGAAGTAATCGGAATGACCTTCATGGCGGTCATCAGCCATTTGAACAACGGGTGCGTGGCATAGGCGGCGTCCACCACGAATCGTATGGGCCGATCGACGCTCGCCATGAGCAAGAAGCCATCGATGAACGACATATGGTTCGGAACAAGCAGTGCCCCGCCGGATTGGGGAACATGGTGTTGCCCGACGATGCGGAGGCGATAGAGCGTGTGTGTAAAGATGACGAACAGCAGCCGCAGGAACACATCGGGCATCAGCCGGAGCGCCCACACCGTGCCGGCTATAGTCACACCGGCGGTGATGAGAAAAATGCTGCTTGTCGAGAACCCGATATTGGCG
>DATIQH010000336.1:0-3331 GCA_035471155.1 Nitrospiraceae bacterium
ATGCGCGTTCAGCCGGTCGAGCGCGGCGGCGAGGCTGGCCGTGGGGTCGGCGCTCGCTTGCGCGGCGATGGTGTATGAGGCCCACTTCCCAATCCGTTAAATTGCCGACCGCCTGCAGGATGCGATCGCCGGCCTGTTCAAAGGTCTCGGCCTCCATCAACACCTGACTGATGGCCAGTTGGACAGACTGTCTGGCTTCCAGGCGCTTTCGGTTCGTCAGGTCGTGAAGAAACGCGCTGAAGTAACGCGTGCTTTTTGTCTGCCATGTGGCGAGGGAAAGCTCGATCGGAAATTCGCTGTTGTCTTTGCGAAGGCCATTCAACTCGGTTGGGCGGCCGATCATGCGAGTGTGACCGGTCTCACAGACCCGCCGTAAGCTCTGGACGTGCGACTCTTGATAGCGCTTCGGCATGATGATGGTGAGAGGCTGACCCACTGCCTCTTCCTCCGAATATCCGAACATGGTGACCGCGCTGGAGTTCCAGGACACGATCTTCCCTTGGCCGTTTGCGACGATCAGCGCGTCCGGAGTCGACAAGATGATCGATGTGAGCTTTGCTTCGAGATCTGCCAGATTATCCTGCGCATGGATGTATGTGGCCTGCTGCCGTGTGATCCACGCGCAGACACTTCCAAATAACACGAGAAGGAGCAAGCTCGAGACATGGTTGATCGTGTCGATCAGAATATCCGCGGTCTCAACGTTGTGCGATACGGGTGTCTGAAGCCATTGTTCCAGGACCGTAAGAAAGAACGCGAGACCCGTCGCAAGGAACACTGCGCGTTTCCCACCCCACCAGAGAGCCGTAAGAATTGCGATGGGAAAGAGAAACACACCCGCATGGAGTGTCGGCATAAGAACGATATCGAGTGTGGCAATGCCCGCAAGCAACGCGACGGTTAGTACGCTGTACGGCAACCGTTGCGAAGTCTCGGGCGGGCTGAACCAGGAGGCTCTGAGTCGCGATTGCTCCATGCTCACCGGCATCAATCGTGTGGCGACTGGACTCCTGGACTAAGCATGAGACTCTTTGCGTGCCTGGGAACCCGTCCGACTATTCACCGTTTTTGCCTTGTTTCGAACAATAAGGTCGGACAGGCTCCCAGCGGTGTGCCATTATCTCCTACCAGGATCATCAAGTAACTCCCCTCAACTAGGTATCCCCTCATCTGAGGGGATAGGCTTCATCTTTATCCCGTGATACCTGATAGTCCATTGAACGGCGTGGGGATTGAGGAACAAGGGCGTAACCTGGGGAAGGAGATCAAGGCTATGAGTAAAGGGAGAGTGCTTATCGTGGACGATGAGGCGGATGTGAGAAAGTCCGTGCGCCTCATCATAGCGAAGGCAGGATACGATGTGGACGAAGCCGAAGATCCAGAGAGTGGAGCCACTCTGGTGAAATCGGGAGCCAATCGGACGCCATTGAGCGCAATCATTACCGATCTCAATATGCCGAAGATAAACGAGATAATCGTGATCCCCTATTTGCACTCCCAGTTTCCGTCGTGCCCGATTATTGTACTGAGCGGATCAAAAATGATGGATAGATCAGCTAAACTGTTTAAGGAGGCCAACGTACAATTCCTCGCGAAACCGATTGATCAAGAGCAGTTACTGGGCGCCATAAAGAGGGTTGTCAAAGAGGGCTGATAGCGAGGTAAGGCTAAGGACTAGGCTGAGGTGAAGAAATTCAGGTCTTCACTCAACCTTGATCTCAGCTTGTCTCATTCAGTTATCGATTTCAGCGGAATTGGGGGTGCGCGGTTCTTGGGTCGAGGGGAAACCGAAGGTGGAATGTCGTGCCCACCCCAGGCTCACTTTCCACCCAGATTTTCCCTTTGTGCGCATCCACGACATCCTTCACGATCTTTGTTCCCAAGCCAGTGCCGCCCTTCTTGGTGCTGATCGCCTTGGCTGAGAAGAGACGATCTCGAATCTCAGGAAGCATCCCGCGTCCGGTGTCTGTCACAGCCAGCGCAATCCCCCCTGTTTCCTGATCGAGATGCCCCCGCACTGTGATCGAGCCTCCTGGCGGTGTTTCAGGAATGGCGTTATTGATGAGATTGTAAAAGGCATTGTAGAGCCTCCGCTCGTCGGCCAGGAATTCAGGCAGCGATTCAAGGCCTTCAGTTCGCAAGGCAATCTGTTTGTCCCGAGCCAACACTTGCAGCGTTTTAAAGACTTCGAGGATGACCAGCCAAACCGCGCAGGGTTTGAAGTTGGGAGGGGCGCTCAACCCTTTGACGCAGTCGGCCATTTCTTGGACGCGATCATTTATGCGCCTGATGCCGTTCTGCGCCATTTCACCGGCTTCGTCACAGATCTCCTTGCTCACATGCTTCTCACTCAACTCAGTAGGGCTCATCCCATCGAACAGCTCGTTGACTTCTCCCCGCAGCAGTTCCATGCCGGCGCACACGGGGGTCAAGAGATTTTTCAAGTCATGGCCGATGTCGCCGAGCAGCGTCACCACTTCAGCTTTCTTGGCGTCCTCGAATTGCTTGGACTGTTGGATCGCCAGCGCGGCAAATGCAGAGATGATCGTGAGGAGACTCAGGTCGTGGTTCGTGAACGGCCCCGCTCGTTTGTTCAGCGCATTCAAAACGCCGATCGGTTCGCCTCGCCAACGCCGAAGCGGCACGGTGATCATGTCGTGGGTGATAAAACCAGTGGTCTGATCGATGGAGTGAATATGGGTCGTGTCTTGGTTGACCTGGTTCGTAATCCGGGCCTTCCCGGATTGGAAGACGGCGCCGGAAATGCCTTTGTCCCAGGCAATGCCCGTACCGCGAGGAACTGGTTTGTCACCGATCGAATACTGAAAGATCAGCTCTTCTTTCTCCGGGTCTGCGAGTAGAATCGAGCCCGCTTCGGCACCCACCTCTTCCAGTGCAATATGAAGAGTCGTTTCGACGAGTTCGTCCAGATCGATCGACTGAAAAAGGGCCTGGCTGATGCGTTCCACCGCCTCCAGCTCTGTCTTGTAGTGCAGAAGTTCTAAAACATCAGCCTTGCTTAATCGCGTGAAGTCGGCGCCTGGCTGGTTCTTCGCATCAGGGGAGGGTGGTTGGGTCATACCGGGTCCTGTGAGAAAGGAGAAGGTTGAGCCGACGTAAGAAAGAGGCTAATCCAGGATTTGCCCGCCTCATTTGAGCCTCAGCCTTAGCTCGACTTCGGTCTGATCGGGGTACCTATAATGGCTTTTGAGACATTACGATATCCCCTCAATTGAGGGGGCCTCATCTGTGGGGATTGACCGCGAATAGCGAAAGGCATAGAAAACGCGGAGAATATGTGCCGATGGCCTATTTTGCGGAGGTGGCGTAT
>DATIQH010000337.1:0-2437 GCA_035471155.1 Nitrospiraceae bacterium
AGTAATTGCAATGCATCGGGAAGTGTCATCGTGTCCCCCTTTCGCGTTCCAGCCAACCTTGCCGACTCCTTTAATGAGCAATCGGAATGCCGGACAACGACAACTCACATTCTCTCTCCCTTTGCGGAGCACTCACGATGAGATCAGATCATTCCGAGGGATTCACATATCAACGAAGAAGAACGACGATTTCTAATTTCAGGGAATCCTGGTGGCCTTTCGCCGCAGCAGAGTTGCTGCATCTGTAGCGGATTTCTACAAACATCTGCGGCAATCCCTTTGTGAGTCAATTTCAAGTCCAGGAATTATCAACAAGTGGACGGCGAATCAATGATCAGGGGGCATGGCCCCGTTCTTGCCGTGGGAATCGTACGTACTAATAAGGAAACTCCTTGGTCGGGGTTCAGCGTACAAAAGGAAGGGCCCATGCTATGAGAATAAAGTTATCCTCGTTCTGTCTTGTTTTCGCCGTTGGACTCATGGCCCTAATGATCCCCTTCGGGACTGTTGCAGCAGAAACCATCCAGCGGACGGTTCGAGGAGTAGTGACGGCGACAAATACTGCCGTCGATCCCCAGACGATCGTCGTAGACGTCGTGTTGCCCAATAAGGAAGAGCTGATTGTAGGAGCCCGTGTCCCTCCCGACACCAAGATTACACGGGGCAAGCGAGCGACCAAATTGGCCGACCTCAAGGTGGGAGAAGCAGCGGAAATAACATACCTGAAATCGTCGGATGGTTTGATTGCCCAATCCATTCACGTTCGATAACCAAGGAGTGTCCATGTCGATCCAGCTCCACTCATCCTCTTTCCGTTTCTGCCTTTGTCTGCTTGCTGTTGCAATGCTGTCCGGCTGCGCAAGCCGCAAGGTCGTCACGGCCGTAGAGGACCAGAGGTTTGTTCCTGGGCCGGGATTGCAAGCCCAAGCGCCTCCTGTGTCGGAAGCGAAGGCTTCTCCGCCAGCGCCAGTCCAGATTGAAAAGCCAACGCCCCCACCTCCGGTGAAAGAAGCACGGATTGAGGAACAAGCGATAGTCCCCGCACCTCCAACGCAGCAGCCGGTGTCCCAAGCTAGGCCGATACCTGAACTATCCGATGTCTTCTTCGATTTCGACCGGTTTGTGATTCGCGACGAAGCTCGATCCCGGCTCGAAACCAATGCCAGGGTTCTGAAGTCACAACCCGATGAGAAGATCCTGATCGAAGGTCATTGCGACGAGAGAGGAACCAGTGCTTATAACCTGGTCTTGGGCGAACGCCGTGCGCAGGCAGCGGCACAGTATCTCCAAGACCTCGGAGTCCTTTCACCTCAAATGCAGGTCACGAGTTATGGAAAAGAACGGCCATTTTGCACGGAACACAGTGAAGCTTGTTGGCAGTCGAACCGACGGGCTCACTTCAGCAGATAGTCAGCGAACAGGGCGAGAGGCCTTGAATGCAAGGAGGGTCCCGTGAAGAGACATTGGTTGTTGCCCCTGTGCTGGGTCGGTTTCATTGCTTTGGCTGGATGCGCCGGCACAGGCGAGGTCATTCCGCTCCAGATCCATCCTATCGTGACCGGAACCAAATGGGTCGAAAAACAGAGGGCCACCATTCATGTGGCGATAGGATCGATCGAGGATGGACGGAGCCATAAGACCGGACTTGGAGTCCGGACACATCTGTGGGGCGGTGTCAGCTATTTCGATGTCCCGGGAGGCAAGCCAACTGACGTAGTTGCTCAAGCGCTGACCGACTATCTGACCGTAAAGGGCTGGCAAGTGACCAAACAAATGGGCGGCGACAACGGGGCGGATGTGGTCCTCACGGGAAAAATACTCGACTTATCGGTCCAGGCCAAGAGCCGGGTCGGCTTCACAGAAGTCACGACGAAGACGAAGCTCGCATTACAAGCGCAGAATGTCGCGGACGGGAGCACGATCCGTATGACACTGAATGGGCGCGGAGAAGACGACGTCTTTTGGTTCGACTCGGAAGATGCACAAGCGCTTGTGAATGACGTCTTGACCGACAGTTTTGGCAAGTTGGTCCAGGACACGAAGATCGAGAACAAATCACTCCGGCTCACCAGCCCATGAAAATTCTAATCTCCACAGCTCAAAGGAGGACTCAGATGAAAGTTCAAGATATTATGACCAGCGATGTGCAATGTTGCGGCCCGGATACGAATCTGGCTGCCGCCGCCAAAATGATGTGGGACAACGACTGCGGAGCGTTACCGGTCTTGAATGTTCAGGGCCAGGTGATGAGCATGATCACGGACCGAGACATCTGCATGGCCGCAGCTACAAAGAATAAACCGGTCTCGGATATTACCGTCTGGGAAACCGTATCCGGAAAGGTCTTCACCTGCCACCTCTCCGATGATGTCCAAACGGCACTGGACATCATGAAACGGAAAAAAATCCGACGGCTCCCGGTCGTGGATGAAGACGG
>DATIQH010000338.1:0-2441 GCA_035471155.1 Nitrospiraceae bacterium
CCGGGGCTCCCAGCCCCCCGGCTCCCACGACGAGGACGCCGGCCCGCTTGAGCTCGAGCTGTCCCTCGACGCCCACCTCGGGGAGGACGAGGTGCCGGCCGTAGCGGTGGGCTTCCTCAGGGGTGAGCCCGGCGGTGATGCTCGAGCGGGCTTCCTTCAATGGTGAATCGGGGTTATGCATCTGGGTGCGGGGCCGCCGGAGAGGAATCGTACACCGTGGCCGGGAACGCTGCAACCGATCCGGACATCGGGGTAGAAGGCATGGAACCTGCGGCGTTTCCGGCGTATAATTCCATGGCCTTCCGGGCGGTTCTCGCCCCGGATTCCCCGATGTCCGATCGCACACACGAGGAAAGGAACCCAAACGGCACCATGAAGATGCGGTGGCTGACTTTTTTACTCGCGGGCAGGCGTTACCGCCGCCAAATCACGATCCGCAGCGGGAGGCAGAATCCGATGCTTGTTATAAAACGTATGCAGCAGCCCGGCTAACTGTTGAAGATAATAGGTCATCCGATGGGGCTCGTGGGCCATTGCGCTGCCCTGAAGGATTGAGGGATAGGCAGAAAGCTTGCGAATCAGCCCTAATTCATCCGCGTCCGTCAACAGTGTTAAATCCGCCGCACTCGGCATGGGACAGGCGATGCCTCGCGCGGCCGCGACGCGCCAAAGGCTGGCGATCCTGGCATGGGCATACTGCACATAGTACACAGGATTGTCGGATGACCGCTGTTTGGCCAACTCCAAATCAAAATCAAGATGCGAGTTGGAATCGCGCATTAAGAAAAAGAACTTGGCTGCATCGGCCCCGACTTCATCGATGACTTCCCGCATCGTGATGAACTCGCCGGCCCGCTTCGACATTTCCACTTTTTTCCCGCCGCGCAACAAATTCACCATCTGGACCAGTATGACTCGAAGGCGATCTTTCGGGTGCCCATAGGCCTGCACGACCGCTTGCATTCGAGGAATATAGCCATGGTGATCCGCGCCCCAGACGTCGATAAGAAGATCGTATCCACGCTGCAGCTTGTCCCTGTGGTAGGCGATATCGGATGCCAGGTAGGTGTACTCGCCATCCTGTTTCCGCACAACCCGATCCTTCTCGTCGCCGAACGCCGAGGATCGGAACCACCAGGCACCCTCTTGCTCGAACAAGAACTGTTGGGATTTCAATTCATCCAAAACTCGTTGGACAGCTCCTGAGTTCACAAGAGAGGCCTCGCTGAACCAGGACTCAAACTCGACCCCGAAGGACTTCAGATCCTCGCGAATCATGCTCAACAGTTCCTGAGCGGCAAACGTTCTGCAGCGCTCCTCGACCTCTGTGGCCGGACGCCCGGCCAGCTCAGAGTCGATCTGCTGCTTTACCCGCTCGGCGACCGCAGTGATGTAGGCTCCGTGATATCCCTCCGCCGGAAATTCGACCGGGCGGTTCGACAATTCTTCGTATCGGGCGTAGACGGAGGCTCCCAACAGTTTCATCTGCCGGCCGGCGTCGTTGATGTAGTACTCGCTCACGACGTCATACCCGATCGCCCTGAGCATGTTCGCAACCGCTTGTCCGACCGCAGCACCACGCCCATGTCCGACATGTAACGGGCCGGTTGGGTTTGCGCTCACATATTCCAGCAGCACTCTGCGCCGCTGTCCTAACTCAGCTCGTCCGTAGGCCGCTCCTTCCACCTCGATTTCTCTGAGCACTTCTTGCCAGATGGCCGGCTTGATGGTGAGGTTGAGAAACCCGGGCCTAACGATCTCAACCCGGTCGAAGAGCTGGTCTCGCTGAGAAAGGTTGTCGATAATAATTTGGGCAATATCGTGGGGCGCTCGTTGCTCGGAGGCTGCGAGAGACATGGCGACCGTCGAGGCCAAGTCTCCCCACTCAGGCCGTTTGGGAGTATCCAGGCTCACCTGAGGCCAGGCTTCCGTCTTCAGTTGGCCCTTCTTTTTGGCCCCATTGAGCGCTCCAATCAATGCGCTCGTGACCTTTTCCTGAATGACCCCGCTGGACAAGAAAATAACTCCTAAGTCCTTACCATGAAAGGGAAAATGAACTGGTCACTTTAGCATACGGGATGGTCAGTGACAAGGCAGCCGGATGGGATTCCCGACGGGGCCGCTCTCTCTAAGGCGGGCAAAACACTGCGCGACAAGATGGTCCTGCGATATATCAAGACACGGTTTTTTCTCGCACCGGCTGACCTCTTCCCACGAACGGCAGAGGCAAGGCGCGCCTTGCACCACAGTCACATGGGCGCCACGAGGAGCCCAGCGAGCCGGATCGGTCGGCCCAAATACAGCAACCGTCTGCACACCCATCAGCCCCGCCATATGTGTGACTCCAGAATCCTGCCCGACAAAAAGTCGCGCCTGTGCGAGTATTCCGGCAACCGTGAGAAGATCGAGGCCCTTCAGGACGATCGGTGACTTCACACATA
>DATIQH010000339.1:0-2381 GCA_035471155.1 Nitrospiraceae bacterium
CAAGACAACTCCGATCACTTCTCGTTTGATATGTGAAGAGGGAGGAGCGGCGCCGCGGGCCTCGCCCCGCTTGGCCGAAGTGGTGACAGCCATGATCGCGATGCTAGCACAGGGAATCGGTCATTTCAAACGAAGAGGAGGGGATGGAGCCGGATGATCTTCTACTGCTCGCGTCCAACGCGCGGTCGCGGACTCCCCTCGTTGGACGCGAGCAGTAGAAGATCACTCAGCTTCCATCCCTGAGAGAAACGAGCGAGCTTGGAGGGGTCATCTGTAAGCTCGTTCGACGGCCGCAGTGGGAGACAATCCAGACCACCTCCTTGGAGCGCTGAGGGAGGAGCGATGTCGCGCGGACGCACGCCACAGAACACTCCTTTACCTCGTCAACGAAGCGCAAGAGCGAGCCGGAGGAAATCCTCAACCGACAAGGTCTCTGCCCTTCGGGTCGGAGCAATCTCCAATCGCTGCAATGTTTCAGTAACAGGATGAAGGTCATACCCTTCGTCGCGCAAGGAATTTACGAGCGTTTTTCTCCGATGCGCGAAGGCCGCCTTAACGAGCGCGCGAAAGGCGATTTCTTCTTCCCGATTGAGCCTCGTGCGCTTGTTCGTGCGCAGCAAGACCACCGCGGAGGCGACTTCCGGTCTGGGGCGAAAACACTGGGCTGAGACACGAAACGATTTCGTGATGTCGGCGGCATACTGTGCCATCACCGACAGCACACCATAGTCCGAACCGCCTGGCTTTGCCACCAATCGATCGGCCACTTCGTCCTGCAGCATCAGCACCATGCGGGGGAACCGGTTCCGCTGGTCGAGCAATCGAAAGAGCAATGGGGTCGAAATGTAATAGGGCAGATTGGCCACGACAACCGTTCCGATCGGCAGACTCTCGACCGGATAGGCCAGCGCATCTTCACAGACCAACTCCACATTCGGAAGCTCCGCTTGCCTGGTTTCGAGATAGGCATGGAGCCGCGGGTCCACTTCAACCGCCGTCACACGACCGGCTGCATGGCACAACGTCTCTGTCAGAATGCCGCGGCCAGGACCGATTTCCAACACGTGGTCGCTGCTGTTCAATTCCGCCAGGGCGACGATTTTGCGCACGATGTTGGGATCGATCAGAAAATTTTGGCCGAGCCGTTTGTTCGGCGGAGGGAGGCCAGGGGCCGACACCGTCAATTCCCACCGGAAGGACGAGAGGCTGGTTGCATAAGTTGCTTCGCCAAATCTGCAAGCGGGGTTCGGAAATAGTCGATGAGATCGGTAAACTCTTCCACCAGATCGTTGGTAAAAGAGGGCCCCGGCTGCAGGGCGGCAAACTTCTGCCCTTCTTTCTGGCCCAGGGTCTCAGTGATGAGAGTACTCGTCCTGACTTTCCATTTTGCCACTCGTTCGGCTCCGGCCACGGTGTTGAGCGTCTCCATGGTTTCTTGAAAAATCTGGTCGAGTTCCTTCAACTGCCTCTGAATCATGTCAAGCGTAGCGCCCGATTGGTTGGTCATCAATGGCTCCTGTTACTCTGGTCTATTTGGTCTATCTCGTTTGTCTGGTTTGTTTCGTTAAGGTTTCTGTCAACCAAACAAACAAGACAAACCAAATAAACCTTTCACCAACGTCTTTTGACTAGCTTGGCGGCCAGCGTGATCGCTTCGACCAGACTGCCGGGGTCTGCAATGCCTTTCCCGACAATATCGAATGCCGTCCCGTGATCGACTGAGGTACGGATGATCGGTAGCCCCACCGTCAGGTTCACGCAGGTGCCGAAGGCGACAAGCTTTAAGGGGATGAGCCCCTGGTCGTGGTACAGGGCCACCACCGCATCGTAATCACCTCTCGCGGCCTTGCCGAACAGGGTGTCGGCCGGCAAGGGATCGCTGGCACGAATGCCTTGCGCCTGCGCTGCACGAGCCGCCGGGAGAATGAACCGCGCCTCTTCATCCCCAAACAATCCATGTTCTCCGGCATGAGGGTTCAACGCGGCAACGCCGACTCTCGGCTTCTTGATTCCGAACAGATTCTTCAATGCCAGATGAGCCAATCTGATGGCTTTTTCGATTTTGGCCTGGGTGAGGAGCGATGGCAAATCTTTGATCGCGACGTGAGTCGTCACAAACATGATGCGGAGCGGTCCACCGATGATCATCATGCCGGACTAGCCGGAACACAGCTAGGCTGGGACGAAGCGAATTAGCAATCTGCTGCACAGCCCAAAATGGGAAGCAGCCAGGATCGAAGAGTCTCTGTGGCAGCGGGGGACCGAGAAGGTGAAAGCGTTGTGGGATGAGGGCGAACGAGCGTTGGTGATCTGGGATGAAAGTGTATTGGAAAAGCCAGAAAGCTTGCAGGCGGAACGATTATGTGCCGTGCGCTCTTCGA
>DATIQH010000340.1:0-2421 GCA_035471155.1 Nitrospiraceae bacterium
GGGTATTTGCTGTTCTCGGACATTCCTGCCAACAGCGTCTACAAATGGAAACCCGGCGAAGGCGTGAGTCTGTTCGTGAAGAACAGCGGCTATAGCGGAACGACACCGTTCGCGGGCAAGGAGCCAGGCTCCAATGGACTCGCTATTGATGCCCAAGGACGGTTGGTCTTATGTCGCCACGGCGATCGACAAATCGGCTGGTTGGAATCAAATGGAACGATTGTAGCACTCGCCAACCTCTACAATGGGCACAGGATCAACAGCCCGAACGATCTGGTGTTCAATTCCAACGGCGACTTGTATTTCACCGATCCACCGTTTGGACTCCCTCAAGCCTTCGATGATTCTGACAAAGCCCCCGTGCAAGGGGTCTATCACTTGTCCACCGATGGCACCGTGACCTTGCTCATCCATGACATCAAGGCGCCGAACGGCATTGCCTTTTCGCCGAATGAGGAGACGCTCTATGTGTCCGACGTTGATCCGAAACGAGCGGCCTGGCTGGCCTACGACGTGAGAAAAGACGGCACCGTCACAAACGGTCGCGTGTTTTTCGATGCCACTCGCTGGCGAAAAGATCCCTTCTTCGGACCGGATGGGTTCAAGGTTGACAGGCAAGGGAATATCTTTGGCGCACGGCCCGGCGGGCTAAGCGTGATTGCTTCAGACGGTACGCTCTTGGGCACGGTCGAGACCGGACAACCAACCTCCAACGTCGCATGGGGAGAGGATGGCCAGACACTGTTCATCACGGGTGGCTCATCAGTGTATCGCCTCCGCTTAACGACCGGCGCTGCCCAATATTAGTCTGCTATATAAGGCTTTCCGCAGCGACGCCGCATCTTCCGAAATCGGGCGGGGCAACAGCACAGGAGGCTTGCGAGGTTTTCTCACCCTCCTCACGTAAGATTGCGCCCCTTACCCCGACTACCTCCCATGTCCACTCACTATGACGTGATCATCATTGGGACTGGGCCAGGCGGAGGCACGCTGGCATACAAGTTGGCGTCGTCCGGAAAGAAAATCCTCCTGCTCGAACGGGGCGGGTATCTGCCGCGTGAGAAGGAGAACTGGAGCTCCAAGACGGTCTTTATCGACAACAAGTACAAGGCGAAGGAAACCTGGCGTGATAGGGATGGAGGCACGTTCCACCCAGGCATTCATTACAACGTCGGCGGCAACTCGAAAGTCTACGGTGCGGCGCTATTGCGCATGCGCCATCAAGATTTCGGCGAGGTGAAGCATCACGGAGGGATCTCTCCGGAATGGCCGATCCGCTACGACGACCTCGAGCCCTACTACACGGAGGCCGAGCATCTGTACCACGTGCACGGCACTCGCGGCGAAGATCCAACAGAGCCGAAAGCCAGTGCGCCCTATAAGTATCCAGCCCTGACCCACGAACCTCGCATTCAAGAGCTGCATGACGCCTGGCAGAAGTGCGGCTACAAGCCGTTTCACCTACCGGTCGGCGTGATGCTGAACGAGCAACAACAAGAAAAGAGCGCCTGCATCCGCTGCAGTACGTGTGATGGGTTCCCTTGTCTGGTCAATGCGAAGGCTGACTCGCAAGTGGTCTGTGTCGATCCGGCGCTCAAGCACCCCAATGTGTCATTGATCACTGATGCGTTGGTCACTCGATTAGACACCAATGCGTCGGGACGAGAGGTCACCACGGTTCATGTTGAACGAAATGGCCTGGAGGAAATCTATAAGGGAAACATCGTGGTCGTCTCAGCTGGCGCGATTAATTCGGCGGCGTTGTTACTGCGCTCCGCAAACGACAAACACCCACACGGCCTGGCCAACTCCTCCGACATCGTCGGCCGGCACTACATGTGCCACAACAACTCCGCCATGCTCGCGATCTCCAAACGGCCGAATCCGACAGTGTTTCAGAAGACCATCGGGCTGAACGATTTCTACTTTCCCTCGGCCGAGTGGGATTATCCGATGGGTCATATTTCGATGATCGGCAAGCAAGATCTAGAATCGCTGCGGGCCGGCGCGCCGGCCTTTGCCCCAGATAAAGCCCTCAATGCGATGGCCAAACATTCACTCGACTTCTGGATGACCTCGGAAGATCTGCCCGACTCCAACAATCGGGTGCTCATCGGCAAAGACGGTACGATCACGCTAGCCTATACGGAAAACAATCTGGACGCCCATCGCCGTTTGGCTACGAAACTCAAGAGCATGCTCAAGCACATCGGCTGCGAAGATCATCTGCTACCGACGCACCTCTATCTTGGGAAGAAGATCCCGATTGCGGGCACGGCACACCAATGCGGAACCGTCCGCTTCGGGGGCGATCCGAAGACCTCTGTCCTCGACGTGAACTGCAAAGCACACGACGTAGACAATCTCTACGTCGTCGATGCGAGTTTCTTTGTGTCGAGCTCAGCGGTGAATCCTTCGCTG
>DATIQH010000341.1:0-3460 GCA_035471155.1 Nitrospiraceae bacterium
GATGGATGCCCGCGGAGGTTATGCAGGTGCGTATAACCCCTACGGACAAACTTCACCGGAAAATTGAGTATCAAAAGGCCGCCTTCTTTGATTCGCCCCTGCTGCACGGCTTCATCCAAAGCGATGGGGATCGAAGCCGCCGACGTATTGCCATACCGATCGAGATTCAGCATCATCTTCTCCATCGGAAGCCCGAGACGCTCGGCCACTGCCTTGAGAATACGCACATTCGCTTGGTGCGGCACATACAGATCGAGATCCTCGACACGGAGATGATTCGCGGCCAAGGTCTCCCGAGCGACCTCTTCCAAGTTTCGAACCGCCACCTTAAAAGTCTCGTTCCCCTTCATCTTGATGTACTGCATCCGTTCCGCTACCACCTTTTCAGAGGGCGGCAGACGCGATCCTCCTCCCGGCACCGCAATCAAATCGCAAAGGGCGCCATCGGAACGAAGATGGGTAGACAGGATGCCGCGGCTGTTCTCACTGGCGCTGATAACTGCCGCACCTGCACCATCGCCGAACAAAATACAGGTGTTGCGATCGGTCCAGTCGGTAATCGCCGACATCACTTCCGATCCGACGATCAATACATGGCGCATGCCGGTCTTCACATAGGCATCCGCCACCGATAACGCAAAGACGAACCCGCAACAGGCGGCCGACAAGTCACAAGCCGCCGCGCGCGTCGCTCCCAGCCGATGCTGGATCAAACAGGCCGTGGCAGGAATCGGATAATCTCCGGTACAGGTGGCTAACACAATCATGTCGAGATCGGCTGCACTCACTCCCGCGGCCATTAAGGCCCGTTCCGCCGCCTTCACTGCCAGATCGGAGCAGGCTTCACCGGGGCCGGCCACATGCCGTTCACGAATGCCGGTCCGTTCGACAATCCATTCGTCCGAGGTGGCCACCATCCGCTCAAGATCGGCATTCGTCAGCGTCTTCGTCGGCACATACGATCCAGTCCCTGTGATTCGGGCTCTCATGACGGCTCATCCTCGGGAGGCTTGGCTTGGGAAAAGCTCTCTTCAATATCGCGTTGAATCAGCTCGTCGACACGACTCTCTGCCAGCCCCTTGGCTCGACGAATGGCATTTTTGATCGCCTTGGCAGAAGAACGGCCATGGCAGATCATCGTAATCCCGTTGACACCGAGAAGCGGCGCCCCGCCGAATTCCGCGTAGTCGATTCTCTTCTTGAGGTTCAACAGCGGTCTGGCAATGAGCGGATAGGCCAAGCGGCCGAAGAAAGATCCGGAGATCTCTTTGAGCAACAACTTCTTGATCGTATCGGCCACTCCCTCGGAAATCTTCAGCGCGACATTCCCGATGAATCCGTCGCACACCACCACATCCGCGCTTCCGCTGTATACATCGCGGCCTTCGATATTGCCGATGAAATTGAGCGGGCTGGCCTTGAGAAGTTTGAACGCTTCCTTCGTAACCTCATTCCCTTTGCTGTCCTCTTCTCCAATACTCAGCAGCCCGACACGCGGGTTGGGCTTCCCAAAGAGATGTTTGCCGTACTCATTCCCCATAATGGCGAATTGGGCCAAATGCTGAGCCGAACAGTCGACATTGGCCCCCACATCCAACATGATGGCCGTACCGGTCAGCGTAGGCAGGCTTGTCGCAATCGCCGGGCGCTCGACCCCCTTCGTGAGGCCGAGCACAAAGAACGACGCGACCATGCTGGCGCCAGTGTTCCCGGGACTGACCACGGCGCTCGCCTCGCCGCTCTTGACCAACTCCGTGGCCACCCAGATAGAGGAATCCCTCTTTTTCCGTGCGACGGTAGCCGGCGACTCGTGCATCTCGACAACTTGCGAGGCATGCCGAATAGAGAGGCGAGGGTCCGTACAACCGAGGCGGCGGCATTCGGCGGTGAGAACGGCTTCGTCACCGACGAGCAGCACTTCGACATCACATTCCTGGGCAGCCTGGAGCGCCCCCTCAATGACCGGGGCCGGTCCATGGTCACCGCCCATGGCATCAAGCGCAATCTTCATACAGGCTGAGTATTTACCGAATGATGACGTGTCACGCAGTCACGAAAGAAAAGCAACCGTTACCACGCGACATGCGGCAGGATTTTAGAGCAGTGAACTGATTGACGCAACAGGCAAACAAGCAGAATCCAGTGGTAATCCGTAGAGTCGGCAAGCCCCTTGGGCACTGCCCAACGGCCCTGCGGCAGAAACCAGGACTATGACTCTTCGACCTGGATGACCGCCTTACCCTTGTACGTTCCACAATTCAAACAGGTGTAATGCGGCAGCTTGATTTCGTGGCACTGCGGACAGACGGACATGCCCGGCGGAGTGATGCGCAGTTTTTGTGTCCGGCGCTTGTCGCGTCGCTCTCGTGAATGTTTATGTTTCGGATTCGGCATGGCAGCTCCTTCTCACTCTCGATAGCAGGCGGTCACACTACGATGTTGACGATCCGCCGGTCTTGCGTTTTATGCCTTGGATCACCCGAACTGTCGGAATCGGTGGTTCCGCGGCACACTGACAGGGCCCTTCATTCAAATTTTTCCCGCACTGTGCGCAGAGCCCCAAGCAGTCGTCGCTGCAGAGCGGCTGCATCGGCGCGGACAGAATCACATGTTCGCGCAACATGGGAGCCAGGTCCAACTGATTGCCCTGATAATGATATTGATCGTCGGGCTCTTCTTCTGGTTCAGCCTCCGTGATTTCCGCACGCGTCTTTCTGGGATCGATTCGCTTCGGATGGCGTGGCGCAGACTTGGGCTCCGGGATAAAGGCTGCTCGCACAGAAAACGCCAGAGGGTCCTCATATTTTTTTAGGCACCGCACACATTCTCGAATGATTGTGCCTTCCAAGACGCCGGTTACAGCGACCAACCCTTCGATATTGGTCAGGTCCAGACTCACAGCCAGCGGCCCCGTCAGCACAGCATCATCCTCGGTGAGGCCGAGTTCTTCAGCCGTGGCCTCGCCGACCAGCGAGAGCCCATCGGCAGTGATATCCGCCAGCAACGGCTTGAGCAATTCCATCGTCGCACCTGCCTGCATGCCCATCCATCCCCAAACTGACCGATTATCGCTCTTCAGCAAAACTGATGAGCGCGATGTGCCGGGCCCGCTTGACGGCCGCCGTCAAATCACGCTGGTGCCCCATGCAATTGCCGGAAATACGTCGCGGGACAATCCGGCCCCGCTCCGTGAGAAAGTTTCTCAACAGCCCGACATCTTTGAAATCGATCGACCCTTTGTCTAGGCAAAACCTGCAAGGCCGTCGGCGTTGGAAAAACCGTCCGCCGCCCTCTCGGTCTCCACCTTGTTGTTGTTCACGCTCCATAAACCGTCTCCCTCTCTATTTAGACATGCTCGTCGGGTTCATACCCTGCATCGTCGTGCACAGGCGCCTCAACTCCGCCGCCTCCGCCATCCTGGCGTTTCGGCATGAATGTCACCGTTTGGGCCACCACCTCG
>DATIQH010000342.1:0-17831 GCA_035471155.1 Nitrospiraceae bacterium
AGGGCCACAAGCAGCGGGACCCCGATTACGCCGGCCACCAATTTTGGTGCGATCAGATATTGCCGCGGATTGATCGCCATGGTATCAAGCGCGTCGATCTGTTCTGTAATCCGCATGATGCCGATTTCTGCGGTCATCGCTGATCCAGCCCGCGCGGTCACCATCAAGGCCGCCAATACCGGCCCCAACTCCCGGATCATGCTTAACGCCACCGCAGCGCCCAGCAACCCCTCGGAGCCGAACTTCCGCAAACTGTAATAGCCTTGAAGCGCCAGCACCATCCCTGTAAATCCCGCCGTAAGCACGACGACGAACGTGGATCGATACCCGATAAAGTGGAGCTGTTTCATGATTTGATGGAATCGAAACGGAGGCCGCGCCAGCCAGGCAAACGCCGACAGGACAAATAAGAGCATGCGGCCCATCTCATGCACACGTAGGACGGCCCACGCGCCCAGCTGTCCAATCACGCTCGTCATCGATTACCCGGACGATCGAAACAATTCACTGTCTGTCTCCACATAGCACTGAAACCATTCCGTCAACCGATCCGCCGCCACCCGACTCTGCTTTCGCAACCGATTCAGCCCCGCCACGCTGGAAGGGCTGCTGATGACCGTCTGCATGCCTTTGGCCCAGCCAGTGGGCCTGAGAAACAGATTGAAGTCAAGAGGGAGATCTTCATCCGCCAGATCGGAAACCGTCCGCACGATCGCCACCGGCAGGCCTCGCTCCTGCGCCGCTGCGGCCAACGCCGCACTTTCCATATCGAGCCCGATCGCCTCTGTAGCGCGTCGCAGCCGACGCTTTTCCTCGGCCTGCCATACCACGGTTCTCGACGACACGACTGGTCCGACCCGCGCAACCAGCCCCGCATCCTGCGCCACGATGAGAACACCCGCGCGGACAGCCTCGTCGCACAGCACAGAATCAGCTCCCATTGTCCCGGCGCCCTCACTCTGCACAGAACACACCGCTGTGCCGACGATAAGGTCTCCCACCTGAGCCGGCACAAGCGCGCAGGCAAAACCCGTGGACATCACCAGCGACATAGGCTGTGCCGTCAACACCCTTCCCGCAACAGAACCGGCCGCAGCGGGACCGACGCCGGTTTGGATCAGCCAATAGGTGCGGTTTCTCTGCTGTCCAATGTGATAGCGGACGCCGGCAATCGTCGCAACACGATTCGCCGCAAGGGCGCGCCGAACGGCCTGGAGTTCCCAGCGAGTCGCGGCAAAGATGGCGATGGGATTCACTGAAGATCCTGAGGGGGGTTGCCACGCGCCACCGGATGACGCAGGCGGACTGTTCAACGATCGGCTCGATGACACCCGGACGCGAGTACCTGCTGACGCACTTCGTCAGCCCGCATCTTCCCGCGCGTCCGTAGATTCCGATACATGGCCAAGGCCCACAACGGAAAGTACTGACAGTACCAATGGTAGCGGAGATAGAACACCCGAGGAAATCCAGTCCCTGTGTGGCGGACCTCTTCCCACGATCCGTCTTTCATTTGGTGACGGAGAAGATATTGGACGCCACGCGCGACGCTGAAGGCATCGGCCATCCCTGCCGACATAAGTCCCATGATGGCCCAGGCCGTTTGAGAGGCTGTACTGTCCCCTTTCCCGCTCCACGCCGGGTCGCCGTAAGACAAGCACGACTCGCCCCATCCACCATCAGGATTCTGTTTCGACTCCAGCCAGGCGACTGCGCGGCGAATAGAGGGGTCCGAGAGATCCATCCCGATCGCGCGGAGACCGGCCAGGACGGACCAGGTGCCATAAATATAATTGACGCCCCACCGGCCATACCAGCTGCCATCGGCCTCCTGCTCTCGCTTAAGGAACCGGAGAGCCGGCGCGACAGCGGGGTGCGTCTGGTCGTAGCCCAATGCCGCAAGCATCTCGAGGCACCGTCCGGTCAAATCCGACGTGCTCGGATCGAGTAAGGCATGGTGATCGGCGAACGGAATATAGTTGAACACGATGCGATTGTTGTCCTTGTCGTACGCGCCCCATCCGCCATCCGATCCCTGCATGGCGAGCACCCACTTCATCCCCCGCTGGATTGATTCTTGTAAATCAATCGTCGGTGCCATCCGAACTTTCGATAGCGCCATCAAGACCACAGCCGAGTCATCCACATCGGGATAGAATTCGTTTTCGAACTGGAAGTACCAGCCTCCCGGTTCCGCATCGGGAGACGAGAACTTCCAATCGCCCACCGTTTTCGTTTGGCGCGACACTAAATACGCGCCGGCTTTCTGGAGAGAGGGGTGATCCTGAGGCATCCCGGCTTCGACGAGGGCGTTCATGAGCAGTGCCGTATCCCATATTGGAGAGTGGCAGGGCTGGAGATGCAGCGCTTCGACACGCTGATCGCCAATCGAGACCGTGCTATAGACTTCCAGCGCTTCAATTTCGTGGAATGCCTTCCGCACTAGAGGATCGTCGACCTGATAGCCGAGACAGCGAAGCGCGACGATCGAATTCGCCATGGCAGGATAAATTGCCCCCAGCCCGCCACTGCCCTTGATATGCTCCAGCATCCAGGTGGCAGCTTTTTGCAACGCCTTTTCCCGCAACCAACTCAACGGCATCCGGTCGTACAGCTTCAGCACCCGGTCCAACTGGACGAAGAAATTATGCGGTGTGAACCACCGCTGATCCTTGTTGAAAGGCGGCACGTCGCGATAACGAATCTGCGAGCGGGGCGAGACATAGAGTTCGTCGATCCCTTGCTCCTGAGGAATACGGCAAACCGGCTGGTTGGCGAAAACCACGAGCAACGGAATCAAGACGGCACGAGACCAATAGGAAATGGCATAGATGCTGAAGTAGAACCGCTTCGGCAGGAGCATGATCTCGGGCGGCATACTCGGAACGCCCTTCCAATCGTACTGCTCGAACAATGCCAACGTGATCTTGGTAAAGACATTCGCGGACACCACGCCGCCCATCGCCAAAATACGTTCCCGAGCTCGAAGCATGAAGGGTTCGTCTGCCGAAATGCCGCTCAATTTCAATGCGAAATAAGATTTCACGGAAGCGCTGATTTCCGAAGGCCCTCCATAGAAAATCGGCCAGCCGCCATCAGGCAGTTGCATGGCACGGAGATAGCGAACCGCCTTGCGCTCTCGCTCGGGGTCAACCCGATCG
The DNA here is from genome assembly GCA_035471155.1 of Nitrospiraceae bacterium. GTDB lineage: Bacteria > Nitrospirota > Nitrospiria > Nitrospirales > Nitrospiraceae > Palsa-1315. The sequence goes on from DATIQH010000342.1 coordinate 3,162, forward strand.
AGAAACCGCCGCAGCATCAGGTATTCAGCGGTCAGCGTCGTATCGGCTTCCAGCTCTGCAACCCAATATCCCTCTGATGCATGTTGTCTGGACAACAACCAGGCCTGACTGCGCCTGACTGCGTCGTCGAGCGAATCCACTTGACTCATCGAGTGGCTGGTGGAACGACGTGTCGCGCTGTCCACCGGCACTGAGGACAGCGGTTTATCCGATACCAGTCGGAGCGGAGGAACGTTGGACGGCTCGGTCGCCAGCTCCAGCTTCTCCGACACGGAGACGAAGAAGCTTTCTGAGAGACGATCCAGAAAGGTTCGAATCAGCTTCATGAGTATCAGTCTGATGACAACGGCATATCGATGGGACAAGGCGGACAACCCGCTGTGGCCCCATTCAAAACTCGATCGATGAGCGGAGCGCCCATCATGATGACTATCTCGGGGTATATAGCAGACGCCCGACTCTGACGTCAAGAAATTGAGAGACGGAAGTCCTCTGAAGTACGGATGTTTTAGCCAATCTGGTCTATCAGGCCGGCTGTAAGTTTCCCAGCTTCACCGAAACGATTTTTGAGATGCCCGGCTCCTCCATCGTAACTCCGAACAATGAGTCTGCCACAGCCATCGTCTGCTTGCTGTGGGTGATGACCATGAACTGGGCGTCTTTGGAAAGTTCATACAAGACGCCGGTAAAGCGCCCGATGTTCTCTTCATCCAACGGCGCGTCGATTTCGTCGAGAATACAGAACGGCGTCGGCCTGATCAAGAAACTCGCGAAGAGCAGAGCCATTGCCGTCAAGGTCTTTTCACCGCCCGACAGCATGGTGATATTTTTCAACCGTTTGCCGGGCGGTTGCACCACAATGTCGACTCCCGGCTCCTGTGGCCCGCGCGCTTCTGCAGTCTCATCCTCCGGCACCTCGACCAGTTGGAGTTCGGCCCGGCCACCGGGGAAGAACTTGACGAATACCTCGCTGAACTTCTGCTGAAGTTCGGCAAAGGTACCGGCAAACATATCTTTCGTGGTGCGATTGATGCGCTGAATGATTTCTTTGAGCGAACCGATTGATGTGGAAAGATCTTGTTCCTGCGTCGTCAGGAATCGATACCGTTCATCCAGTTCTTGATGCTCGTGAATGGCTGCCAAATTGATCGGGCCCAGGCGATCGAGTTTTTCGCGAATCTTCTGCAACTGCTCCCGTAACGCCCCCTCATCGACTGCCGGTGGTTCTTCCGGAATCGGCCCTTCACCAAGAGACAGTTGGTCAGCGGTCATCCCCGCGACCGGTGCACCGAGCAGCGTCGCAAGATCGACCTGGTACGTCCCCAAAAGCGTGGATTCGACAGTTCCCAATTGCATCCGAATCTCCGCCTTCTTGACCTCCACTGCCATGCGGGATTCGCGAAGAGACGACAAGGCGCGGCGAACATCCTCCAGCCGGGCATCGAGCTGGTGCGCCCCCGCCATATCTTGCGCCTGTGATTCTTGGAGTTCGACCAACCGAGCCTTTATCTGGATGACCGATTCACTGAATTCCCGACAACGCGCTTCCTGGCCCTCACGTTCAACCCGGCTCTGCTCGATCGAGGCCACCAGCCCCTCGACATGCTGTGCCAACGTGTCAATGCGGGCGGTCGCATCGTGCTGCTGCTGCTGAATCCGCTGGAGCGCCTGATGCCGATGCTCACGGGTTGTCCGGATTTCCTGCGCCACCAATTGCGCTTCAGTGCATCGCTGTTGGAGCCCTTGCAGAGCCTGGTCGATCTGTGCAACCTGCTCGTGCACACGACTGAGCCCGGCTTCCTGGCCGGTCTTTTCCGCCATCCATTGCGCAAGCTGCGCTTCGCCGGAACGCATGTCCTGATTGAGCCGCTGCGCTTCCGCCGAGCCTTGTTGCGCATCATTCATCAAGGCATCGATCCGCCTGGTCAGATCTCCCAGCGCATGCTGGAGTCCGGCTTCGTCTTTCCGCAATGAGAGTCCCTGCAGTTCAGCATCACGCAGTGATTCCGTAAGCTGCCGGCCCTGCTCTCGCAACTCCTGTCCCTGCGCCGACAATCGTTCCCGCCGCTGTTTCCCTTCTTCAAGACCTCCCGTCAGCGAGATGCGCTGGGCGTCCAGCCGAAGCACCTCTCGCCGCCGTTGCAGCAAACCTCCCGTTTCGCCGGTCTGGCCACCGATGATCACTCCGGCAGCGTCCAAGATTTCCCCTGTGCGCGTCACGAAGATAGGCCCATCGAGAGCCGCGTAGGACTGTTGTTCCCACACTGCCGTTGCGTCCTTCAGAGTCTCGATGAATACCATTCGATCGAAGAGATAGTCGCGGGCCGCTTCGCGCTCGTCCTGCACAGGAATCAAATCGACCGCACAGCCAACCACACCGGGCAAGCCCTCTATGGTGGACCACCAGGGGCGAGAGGCCCTATCCCGAGGTGTCCAGCGAGGGTGCTGCGGAATGAACGTGCCGCGGCCGAGATCTTTCCCTTTGAGAAATTCGATGGCTTCGCACGCTGCGGCGGGACTATCGACAAACCAGCCTCTGACCCGTTCCCCCAAAATCGCTTCCACCGCACGGTCCCATCCTGGAGGGACGACCAACCACTCGGCAATGGCTTCGCGAACTCCATGACAGGCTTTGAGCGCCGTCGATTCTTCGGCGCCGCGCCGCCCATACCCCATATCTTCTTGCAGCACACCTTGCAGTGCTTTGAGATGAGAGTCCACAGCTGCCAATTCTTCCGACTGGCGAAACACCAACTGATCGACTTCGGTCAATTCCGCCGACAGACGCTCGCTCTCTTCCTCGACTCCCTGCCGCTGCCGCTGCAGATCTGCCACCAATTGCTCCGCACCGTGGCAGGCCTGCTGGAGCGCCTGACATTCGTCCGCTGCCGTCACATGCTGCAGCTGAATATCTTCCCGTTCACGCACCAGCCGGCCTTCACGGTCCATCGACTCTTGAATCCGAGCGGCCAATTGCACCAGGGTTTGTTCGGTGTTTGCCACCAATACTGTCAAATCAAGGATGTCCCGACGCCCTCGTTCTTCTTCGGCCAGCGCTGCGGTTCGTTGTTGAACCAGCTCTTTCATCTCTCGGTCGAGCGTTGTGAATACCTGCTCTCGCTCACCACATTCTCGATCGAGCGTGACCAGCGTCTCTTCGAGGGCTGCGGCCTCCGCTGCGCCTTGCTTCTGTTCCTGAGTGAGACGCTCAAGTTCTTCCCGTCCCTGGCTCTGCTGCTGCTCATAGAGTTCACTGCGATTGCGTTCAACTTCTGCGGCCGTCAGCGCCTGTGCCTGTTGCTGTTCAACCTTCGACAATTCCTCGCGCCGTTGCCCGATCACCTCACTCGCCTCGGCAATCGCCAGCTTGACCCGCTCGAGCTCCGCATTCAAACGCGCAAGTTCAGTGGATTGTTCAGCCTCATGGTCCCCCAACGTGTGCAACTCCGATTCCACCTCCGTGATCGCGGTTCGGAGGACCCTATATTCGTTGCTCAGCAACTGAATCTCCAACGACTTGGCCTCTTGGTGCAGTGCCTGATAGGAGCGTGCCTGCCGCGCTTGGCGCTCAAGGGAATTCAGCTGCTTTTTTACCTCAGCGACGATGTCCCGCACCCGCAAGAGATTTTGCTGCGTTGCATCCAGCTTGCGCAACGCTTCGGCTTTCTGTTTCTTGTAGCGAACGATGCCGGCGGTTTCTTCGATCAACTCGCGCCGATCGTGCGGCGAGGCGTTCAGGATCTGATCGATTTGCCCCTGTGCGATGACCGTGTGCCCTTTTGTCCCGGCCCTGGTGTCCAGCAGAATGCTCCGAACATCTTTCAAACGGCAGACGGTCTTATTGATGAGGTATTCGCTGTCGCCATTTCGATAGAGGCGGCGCGTGATCATGAGTTCCTGATACTCGGACAGCTGGCTCGAAAGACCGGACAGGGGATCCACCGTGATTCGATCCAACCCGCTGATGACGAGCGACACTTCGGCCAGGCCGAGAGGTTTCCGCATCTCGGTCCCGTTGAAGATCACATCCTCCATCTTCTCGCTGCGAAGTGCCTTCGTGCTCTGCTCGCCGAGCACCCAGAGAATTGCGTCAACGACATTGCTTTTCCCGCTCCCGTTCGGCCCCACAATGGCTGTGACGCCATCAGGGAATTCAATGCGGGCTTCCGCGAACGACTTAAATCCCGTCATCTCAAGGGATTTCAAATACATCGGCGACTCCTTCGGCAGTGTGTCTTCAGCGGACCTGACTCGTATGATTGATGAACGCTTCTACCGCAATCGACGCGTCACGAGAACGCACGTTCCAGCATTTATCGAAAACGGTTATGCCTATGCGGATGGACGCCTGGTTTTGTAGCACAGGCCTAGGCGGGAAATCAAAGAAAAATACTGCCGGTGGTAGGCGCGAGGAGGATGACCTACAATACTTGGGGAATGGGAACGATGACGAGAAACCCGATTATCCCACCTGAGCCCCGACAGATTTGCCGGATGACTCGATGGTGATCAATTCTTTCGGAAGAAGGAACTCGACGTCCTCTTCGATCACGGTCAGCTCTTCGACATCTGCGGGCCCAAACGTCTTGAGGTACGTCACCACCTCTTCTACCAGAACCTCCGGCGCCGAAGCTCCAGCGGTGATTCCAACCGCTTTCACATTCGCGAGCCAATTGGGATCGATGTCTGACGCAGCATCGATCAGGTACGAGGCAATCCCGCAGCGCTCCCCCAACTCACGGAGACGGTTGGAATTCGAGCTATTTGGGGAGCCGATGACGAGAATGACATCCACCAGCGAGGAGAGTTCCTTGACCGCATTCTGTCGATTCTGCGTCGCGTAACAAATATCTTCCTGATGCGGGCCCTTGATGTGCGGAAACCGTTTGTGAAGCGCGCCGACGATATCCCGGCATTCATCGACGCTCAACGTCGTTTGTGTAACGTATGACAGATCGTGGGCATTCTCAACCTGCAGCTTCTCGACATCTTCCACTGAGGAAACCAAGTGGAACTTATCCGGGATCTGTCCCAACGTCCCGATCACTTCGGGATGGCCGGCATGGCCGATCAAAATAAGATCGTAGCCCTGGGTATAGTCACGATTGACCTCGTTATGCACTTTGATGACCAACGGACAGGTGGCATCGATCACGTGCAGCCTGCGTCGATTCGCTTCATCCCACACCGACTTCGCGACCCCATGGGCACTGAAGATCACGACCGAACCTTCCGGCACTTCTCCCAACTCTTCCACAAACACGGCGCCCTTGGTGCGAAGGGAATTGACGACATGCCGGCTATGGACAATTTCGTGTCGTACATAGATCGGCGCCCCATACTTCTTGAGCGAGAGATCGACGATGTCGATAGCCCGATCGACTCCGGCGCAAAACCCTCGTGGATTGGCGAGATAGATCTTCATAACCGCTCCCTCTCCTTGACTACATACAGGGCCGCTTTTCCGGCCACAGACGCACCGAACATTACCGCCCACCTTACGTCAGAGCAGCGGGTTCCGTCAACTGAATTGGCCCGCACTTCTCTTTCCGGCCTCCTTGCTTGACAGAGTGCTCATGCCCTCGTAGGCTCATGCCACCGCTATGTCGAACCCTGCGAGCAAGAAAATCCTCATCGTTGAAGATGAGGGCGACATTCTCCAACTGATCAAACTGTACTTGGAAAAAGAAGGCTTTCTCACCGTATCGGCCAAGACCGGCGCTGAAGGCCTCCGGCAAGTGAAACAGGAAAGGCCTGACTTGGTTGTGCTCGACTTGATGCTGCCCGAAATCGACGGGTTGGAGATCTGCAAACGCCTTCGATCGGCTCCAGCAACCGCGATGCTCCCCATCATCATGCTGACCGCCAAAGCCGAAGAATCAGACACCATCATCGGTCTGGAGCTGGGGGCCGACGACTACGTCACCAAACCCTTTAGCCCCAAGACCCTGGTTGCCCGCATCAAGGCTCTCTTTCGACGGCTTGAGCGGAAACCGGACGACAGCCCGGCCCAATATCGCTACGGCACTCTCATGATGGATCTCACGCGACACGAAGTCACCGTGAAGAACATAGAGGTCCCGCTCACGGCAAAAGAATTCGGCCTGCTCGAACATCTCTTGCGTAATCCCGGCAGAGTTCTGACCAGAGACGTCCTCCTCAATACCGTCTGGGGATACGATTATTACGGAACGACGCGAACGGTCGACGTCCACATCCGAAGACTCAAGCAGAAACTCCCTTCCCTCAACGAGGCGATTATTTCGGTCAAGTCCCTGGGGTATAAACTCAAAGAATTGGACCGTTCGGCATGACCCTCTCCATCCGATGGAAGGTCACGATCGGAGCCCTGCTGGTCCTCGCTTGTGGGCTTCTTATCGCCCGGGAATTGGCGGTTCGCTCCCTCGATCAACGGGAGATCGCCCAGTCGAGCCAGATACTGGAGGCTCGAACAAGTCTCGTCGCATACGGTTTGCAGCCGTTTCTGACGGAATCTGGGGCGCTGTCCTCGACCCCTCAATTGCAAGAAGCCGTGCGGGACCTCAGCACGAGAGCCCTCGCGCGCGTGACCGTCATTGCTCCAGATGGACGGGTGCTGGCCGACAGCGCCGTCTCGGATCACCTCCTCGCCACGCTTGAGAAACACTCGACACGACCGGAAGTCCAGCAGGCCGTTGCCACAGGTCGGGGAACGGATCTCCGTACGAATCGCACCACCGGTGAGCGCACGTTGTATTTGGCTGTCGGTCTCAATAGTCCGAGCCAGGCCGCGCCCGCAGCCTTCTTGAGACTGGGGTTACCGATGACGACCTACGACCGTGACGTGGCCAAGTTGCACCAAGACTTGGCTCTCGCCTTCGGGATCGCGTTCTTGATTGCCGTTGCGCTGAGTGTGTGGCTCGCTCGCAGCATTACGAAGCCCCTGTCCGAGATCGCGATCGCGGCACAGCGGCTGGCGAAGGGTGACCATACGGTTCGTATCAGAACCGGATCGCAGGATGAAGTCGGTCTCTTAGCCGACACCCTCAACCACATGACCGACCAGCTACGCACAAAAATCGACGAACTCTCCGAAGATCGATCCCAACTCCTGGCCATGTTGACCTCGATGGTCGAGGGTGTGATGGTCCTGGACCGTCGAGGCCGCGTGCTGCAGATTAATCCGGCGCTGGAACGGATGTTCGATGTCACGCGGATGGAAGCACGGGGGCATCCCTGCTCCGATGTCTTCCGGCATCCGCAGTTGGATACATTGGTCTCAACGGTCCTGACGACACGCAGAAACGAAGAAGATGAAATTCTTCTCCATCCGAGCGGCCGCCGCCTTCATATTGAGGCCTCGGTGACTGAATCCGATCGAGAGAACGACGCCTGCGCAATTCTCGTCTTTCACGACATGACGGAATTACGCCGCCTGGAAATTATCCGGAAAGATTTCGTCGCCAATGTATCTCACGAGCTGAGGACCCCGCTCACGTCGATCAAGGGCTATATCGAAGCCTTGCTCGATGGCGCCAAAGACGACCCTGAGACCAGCGCACAATTCCTCAACATCATCCTCAAACAAAGCGATAGGCTCAACCTGATTCTCGAAGACCTCCTCCAGCTGTCGAAGATCGAATCCGGACAGGTCCAGTTCAGGCGAGAGCCGCTTCATATTCAGAGCGTCATCGAACGAACACTGGCGACGATCAAGCCCCTGGCAGACAAGAAGGGGCACCGGCTCCTCTCCTTCGTGGAAGACAATCTGCCTACGGTGATCGGCGATGAAGACCGACTCATACAAATCCTGTCCAACCTGCTCGATAACGCGGTCAAGTACACCCCTGAAAAAGGAATTATCACTGTGGCGGCCCACCCGGTTTCGGACGACGCCGGACAGCCTGCGATGGCCACGGCTGTGGAATTGAGCGTGACCGATACCGGCATGGGAATTCCCGAAATGGACCGCCCGCGCGTATTCGAACGCTTCTATCGCGTCGATAAAGCCCGCTCGCGTGAGCTCGGTGGAACAGGGCTCGGGCTGGCGATCGTCAGGCACATCGTTGAAGGCCTCGGCGGGCGAGTGTGGGTCGAGGGGAACACCCCCACCGGCAGCCGTTTTGTCGTCAGACTACCGACCCAACACATCAGTACGCCGGCCAACTAACAGGATTTGGAATACGCACGACGAGTGGACACGACCTTACACATAAGCGAGTCGCGCTTCTCGCGCTCGCTTATGTCACCACCGAACCAGCCCTGCCGCCCACGTCACGCCACCGCCAAAACTGCCGAGTAGGACGATGTCGTGGGGCAGAATTTTTCCTGAACAGACTGCGTGGTCGAGTGCAATTGGCAGTGATGCCGATGACGTGTTGCCGTAGCGTCCGATCACGGAACAGATCCGTTCCGGCGAAATCCCGAGCCGCTTCGTGAGCTGATCGAGAATCCGCCCGTTGGCTTGGTGCAAGACTACCTGCGCGACATCTTGTAACTCGACACCGAACTCTTTCAGGATCTCACGGATGACATGCTCCAATCGCTTGACCGCCAGGCGGAAGAGCGGCGCCCCTTGCATCCGCAACGTATGGTTCTTCGCCTCGACCGTTTCAGGCGTCGTCGGCCGGCGTGATCCGCCTGCGGGAATCGTGATCAGACCGTGCTGGGCGCCGTCTGAGTGGAGACGGAGCCCCAAGAGCCCTTGGTTTAACTGACCCACCTCTGTCTCGCCTCGAAGCACCACCGCACCAGCCCCATCGCCAAACAAGAGAGCCGTATCGCCATCGATGGGATCGACGGTGCGAGACTTCACTTCTGCGGCGACGACCAAACAAGTCTTGATCTGCCCGCTCCGAATCATCGCATCGGCCATTGAGAGTCCGTAGAGAAAACCCGAACAAGACGCCGCCACGTCGAATGCCGGTATTGTGGAACAGCCGAGTATTCGCTGAACATGGCAGGCTGTAGAAGGAAACACCGTGTCGGGAGAGGTCGTCGAAAGGATGATCCCCCCCAGCTCAGAAACCGGGAGTCCCGCAGCCTCAAGCGCCGGTCGAGCTGCTTCCACTGCGAGATCAGAAGACGCTTGAAACGCAGCAGCTCTGCGCCGCTCCTGAATGCCTGTCAAGCGAGAGACGGCCGCCGGCTCGATACCCAATGCAGCCCCCACCTCGTGATTCGACACGACCCGCTCAGGGAGGTAGGAGCCAGTCCCGATGATTCTTGTTCGTATCATAAGCTAAGCAGGGCGCGGTTCGCTGCAATCCCGGCGGGATTATAGGTCTCAGTATTACAATGGGTCAACTTGATGCCGTCGAAACCTTGCATTCAGCCGGGGCGCCTGCTACATTTCCCGCCAGTGATGTTACGCTTTTGCCCCACCTCGATTGCTGTGCCACGGATGGCAGTGGCTCTCGGCCTCTGTATCGCGGCATTCTGTGTCAGCACCGCCTGCTCCAGCACGCCTAAAAATCAGACTGCCGCGAAAAAAGCCCTGAGCAACACCGATGAGCAAATTTTCTTGGGCGATGGGATCAAAAAAAACTATGATCCCAATGTCATTATGAAGCGAGGAGAAGCATTTTTTGAAAAAGAGGAATATGCGGAAGCCATCGTCGAGTATAACCATTTCCTCGACCTCCATCGCGCTCATATCCTGGCCTCCTATGCGATGTTCCGCATCGGGGAGAGCCAAGTAAAACTGGCCACGGGAATCCAGCGTGATCCAAGTCCCGTTCAGAAAGCGATCGAAGCCTTTGAAAAGCTTCGGAAAGAGTTTCCAGGGAGCCGATACGACGGCCCGGCATTCCAGAAGATTCAAGAATGCCACGATCTCATGGCTCAGACGCATCTCTTCGTAGGAGAATTTTATTATCGGCGGGGATCATATCTCGCCGCCGCGCATCGCTTCGAACAAATCATGAAGCTATACCCCGACAAGCCGGTCGCGCCCGATGCCCTGTATTTTCTGGCGCTCAGCTACCACGACCTGGGCGCGGACGATTGGGCCAGTGAAAAGCTGACGTTGCTGGCGGAGAAATATCCGAGCAGCGCGCATTCCAGCGAAGGGAAGAGCCTGCTCGCGAAGATTGGAGAGGAGAAACCAGCACCGTTACTGGCCAAAAAGGCCGAACCCACACCCCCTTCTACTTCGCCGACTGCACCTCCATCGGAGAATCAACCAAGTCTAGCCGCCGGACTGATCCCCTCCACCCCGGATAGATCGTTCCGCCTCCCTTCCGCCTCGGCATTGGGCCAGTCTTTTGTCAGTTGCCGCCTGGGTGCCTGGTGCTGATCTAGCGGGCTGAAAGCTGATCACTGAAAGTTTTTGGTGGACTCAACGCAGCTGCAGGGCTTCGAGCAGGAGCTCACTGGTGGAGCACTTCACAATTCCCTTGGCCCGCGGGATAAAGGACTGATACGTTTCTTTCCCTTGTAGCACTTCGCAGTAGAGCTGAACGACCTCTCGGTAGGGACTCAATAACCTGTGACAGAGGCGCGGGAACGTGTAGACGATGTCGGCGAGACGCGAAGCAATTCGAAACTCAGAATACACCTGCTCTCTGACTGCCAATTCGTAGTCCCATAAACTCTTGGCTCGATCGTGCCACTGATTGAGGACAGCCATCGCGGCCAGCTTGCCGGAACGGACGGCGTAGTATATCCCCTCACCAAACAATGGATCGACAAGGTGCCCGGCATCGCCTACCAACATGGCTTGGCCATTCACAAGGTCGTCCGGTCCCGGTTTCGGACTTAGTTCGGTCCTGCTAAACAGGGGTAACGGATGGCCAATCGGCTTGGGCACATCCAAGCCCGCCAGACCTTTTTCTCCCCCAACGAATCGATCGAAGGTTTTTTTGAGGCTCGCCGGCTTGCTCTGAAACTCCCCCACACCGACCGACAACCGCCCCTGCTTGGGAAAGACCCAGGCATATCCCTTCGAGCAGACGCCGATGTCGATCACGGCTTTGCCTATGGCCGGATACTGCGGCCCCGGTCCAAGTTCGATCTCGCTCTCTAACGTCGGGATGCAGCGTTGCCGCCGGTCGGGGAAAAGATGCCGCGCGACCTGGCTGTTCGCGCCGTCGGCGCCGATCAAGACCTTTGCATGATAGCACCCACGATCGGTTGTCACCTCGACACCTCCCGGCACGTGACGGAGCGACTGCGGGTGCTCCCCTTCGTGAATTTCCGTACCGACGCGTCGGGCCTGTTGAACCAGGTGATGATCGAACCGATCGCGCATGACCATGTAGGCAATTGGACTGGGCGATTCGATCGTGACGGATTCCTCACCCCGGTACAAAAACTGAAATCCGAAGATGGTGTCTTCGACGACGGACTTAAACCCTGGATCAAGAAGTTGCTCGATCCGGACCGACAAACCGCCTCCGCAGACCTTGTAGCGAGGATGTGTTTGTTTGTCGATAGCGAGAACCGACAAGCCGGCACGGCTCAGTTCATAGGCAGCAACCGCCCCAGCCGGCCCCATGCCGATCACAAGCGCGTCGTATACTTTCACATCTGGCAACGTGGGCATGGAGAGAAGCGGTCCTAGCGTTGAGTGCTGCGTGCTGAGACTTGGATTGAGATTACCGGCGATCGGTTCTGCAAGTGAAGCTTCGGTGACTCAGCACTGCCGTCGAGCCTTTGGTTACTGACCGAGGTACCAGCCAATCCCATATCGCTCCAGAAAACTGGTAATCATCGTGAGACTATTGGCGTATATCATGACGCCCACGACAATGAGCATCACCCCGCTCACCGTGGAAACGCCCCACAAATACACACGCGCCTGTTTAAAATAGGCGAGGAACCGATCCACCCCCAGAGCCGTGAGAAACAACGGCACCCCCAGCCCCAGCGAATAGCTCGTCAGCAACAGCACCCCGTTCAACATCGACTCAGTGGTACTGGCATACAACAAGATGGTCCCCAGTACGGGACCGACACACGGTGTCCACCCGGCGGCAAACGCCACGCCGACTAAGAACGATCCCACATACCCAACCGGCCGATTTCTGAATTGGAACCGATGCTCCATTTTCAGAAAACTGATGTTCAAGATCCCCAACAAATAGAGGCCGAAGATGACGATCACGATCCCGCCGATCCGTCGAACGTAATCTTGATAGGTCACCAGCGCCTGTCCAATGAAGCTGGCCGATGCCCCAAATGAGATAAAAACCGCAGAAAATCCGCCAATAAACAACAGGGCGTTGATGACAATGGTTTTCTTGAGCTTCGAACGCACCGTCGAGTCGGTGAGTTGTTCGATGGACAGCCCTGTGACATATGAAATGTAGGAAGGAACCAGCGGGAGCACGCAGGGTGAGACGAACGACAGCAACCCGGCTGAAAAGGCCGCTATGAGCGAGATATTTGTGATCGATTGCGACAATGTCGAACAGGCTCCTAGCAGGCTTCGGAATAACTTTGTAAACACGCCGGAATTTCACTGATCCGCATGTCTAGGATAACAGGCGAATACCACGCAGGATGCTCAAAAAGGTCGCCCAGCAAGGCCGCAGGCGAGTCGAAACCGGAGGCGTACCCTCTGGGGTACGTTGAGGATTTCGATAAGCCGAGAACGCCGCTGGCGGGCTTTTTCAGCATCCTGCTAGGACTTCATCAACATCTGCACCAACTGCTGCGCTTCGGGCGCGCCCCAGTCACGCGCCCCAAAGATCTGGTGACGGACAACACCCTGTCGATCAATCATGAAGGTCATCGGGAGACTCCGGGCGGCATAGGTCAATCCTACACGATAGTCTGAATCGTGAAGGATAGGAAATGTCAGGCGGTTCTTTTTCTGAAACGGTCTCGTGATCGACATACCCTCCGCGTCGGTAGATACAGCGAGTATCTCAAAATCCTTCCGTGGAAACATCCGATAGAGCTGTTCCATCGCCGGCATCTCGACCCGGCAGGGACCACACCAAGTGGCCCAAAAATTCAGCAGCACGACTTTGCCGCGCAAGTCCGAGAGTTTCACGAATCGGCCATCTAAATCCTGGAGCTGGAAATCCGGGGCCGGCTCACCCAGCTTGACCGTGTGGCGCCCGGCGACCGGAAGCCTATCCTGCGCTGACACACCAGCCAAGCCTGTTATTACAATCAGCAGACAGAGCGCCGTTCCAACAAACCAGGGTCTCATCATCCCCGCCTCACTCGGCTGAGCACCGACGCCTTACGCTGAGATTCAATCCCTCAACTATCAAAGACATAATTGCCCCGCACCGCCCTAAGTATGGTACTGAAGGCCAGTTAAGGGAAGCCCGACCATGATTGTAACGCATCAACGAGGCGAGAGCTGAAAGACTTGAGTCATCTTACAAGTGCCAGAAAAGGGGTGTCAAGCAAGTCAGCCGCGATGCCGGATCAGGCATTCACCGAAATGTCCGCTAGACAAAGAGTGGGCGTACATACTAATATCGCACGGCAATTCGCTCGTTTACCGCCGATCCAACGTTGAGGAACCAATGAGACATAACTACCTGTTCACATCAGAGTCCGTGACGGAAGGACATCCGGATAAGATCGCCGACCAGATCTCCGACGGAATCCTCGATGCGATCATTGCCCAAGACAAGCATGCCCGAGTGGCCTGCGAAACTATTCTGACCACCGGAATCGCCTTCGTGGCCGGTGAAATTTCCACCAAGGCCTACGTCGAAATTCCCGATATCATTCGTGAGGTCATCAAGGATGTCGGCTATTGCGACGCCGCTTGGGGATTCGACTACCATACCTGTTCCGTGCTCACCGCCATTCACCAGCAGTCAGGAGATATCTCCATGGGTGTGGATTCCGGCGGCGCCGGCGACCAAGGCCTGATGTTCGGCTATGCCACCAACGAAACGGCCGAGCTCATGCCGATGCCGATCGTTCTCGCCCATCGGCTTACCAAGCGGCTGGCTGACGTCCGGAAAAAGAACATCCTGCCCTGGGTCCGTCCCGATGGAAAATCCCAAGTGACCGTGGAGTATCGTAACGGAAAACCTGTGCGAATCGACACTATCGTCGTCTCGACACAACACAGCCCCGACGTGACGAACAAGCAGATCGAGCGCGACATCATGGAGAAAGTTATCAAGCCCATGATGCCGAAAGGGCTCTACGACCAGACGAGCGTGAAACACCATATCAATCCCACTGGCCGCTTCGTGGTAGGCGGTCCGATGGGCGACACTGGACTGACAGGCCGCAAGATCATCGTTGACACCTATGGCGGCCACGGCAGCCATGGAGGCGGGGCTTTCTCCGGCAAGGATCCCACAAAGGTGGACCGCTCGGCCTCGTACATGGCCCGTTACATCGCAAAGAACATCGTCGCCGCCGGTTTGGCCCAGAAATGCGAAGTACAGTTGGCCTATGCGATCGGCGTGGCCGATCCCGTCTCAGTACTGGTCGACACGAAGGGCACAGAAAAGGTGGCTGTCGAGAGTCTGGATAAGCTCGTGCGGATACACTTCCCCTTGACCCCGCGCGGCATCATCGATTACCTCAAGCTTCGTCGTCCGATCTTCAGAAAGACCGCATCCTACGGGCACTTCGGTCGGAACGAACCGGAGTTCACCTGGGAAAAGACCGACAAGGCCAAAGTCCTACGCACAGACGCAGGGCTGTAGTTTAGACCGGACCGATTTCAAAGGGGGGCGGATTGAAAAAATCCGCCCCCCTTTT